>WRFI01000112.1 GCA_009778875.1 Propionibacteriaceae bacterium
AGTTGTCAAAGAAAGCTCATCTTGTGATGATCTATCTGACGGCAGTCGGTTCAACAATCTCGGCGATCTTCATTTTGGCAGCCAACTCGTGGATGCAGAATCCCGTGGGCGCGCAGCTCGTCAGGATGCCGGAAGGCAGCTATCGGGCTGAGTTGACCAACTTCTTGGCTCTCATTGGCAACCCCTTCTTCCTCGTGACGTTCCCTCACGTTCTGGCAGCAGCATTCATGTTGGCTGGCGGCATGGTTCTCGGCGTCTCCGGTTGGTGGTTGGCCAAGGGCCGCAAGAAGGGCGACGTCGCGGCTGACGACGACGCGTCGGATACCCCGACGTGGCGTATGGGCACCCGCTTCGGCGCTTGGGCTGTTCTCATCGCTTCGATCGTTTCGATCGTGGTCGGCGACATCCAGGGCAAGGTTGAGGCCTCTTACCAGCCGCTAAAGTTGGCGGCTTCTGAGGGCATCACTGAATCTGGTGGCACTACCGCGTTCGCCATCGTCTCCGTGTTTAGCGGTAGTGCGACAGACGGCACGGCGACCAGTCACGCTATTTCAATCCCCGGTTTGCTCTCATTCCTGGCTTACGGTGACTTCTCGACCAAGGCTCAAGACATCAACACTCTGGCGCAAGGCACGCAATTGGTTTGCGCCGGCACATATGATGGCACTGCTTGCACTGGCCAAGAGTTCATGGCTCTGCCAGCCGGCAGCACCAAGTCCAATGATCTGCAGACCGCCATCAGCGGTTTGTCGGCGGATTCGACAATAACCATCACAGCCATTGAGGGCGCGAATACCGCTCCAAGCATCTGGGCAACCTTCTACACCTTCCGAATCATGATCTTGTTCGGCTTCCTCGGCCTGATATTCTCGATCATCGTTTTGGTGAAGACGAAGAAGGGTAGCCTGCCGACCCAGTCGAAGGGTTGGTCAGCATTCATGTGGTCGTTCGTGCTGATGCCACTCGTGGCGTCTTCCTGCGGCTGGCTGATCACAGAACTCGGTCGTCAGCCTTGGGTTGTGTATGGCGTCTTGCCAACATCGGCAGCGGTCTCGCCAGGCGTGACTGCTCCTGAAGTCTTGATCTCGATGATCTTGTACACGCTGATCTATGCAGCGGTGGCAGTCATCGTCGTCCAGATGTTCCTCAAGACAATCCGCGGTGGTCTCCCTGACGGCTCTGACGAGCCTGGAGATCAGCCGGCCGACAACGATGCGATTCTGCACTTCGCGTACTGAGAAAGGATGAATTGACATGTTAATCGGTATGCAAGTTGCTAGTGTCAACAGCAGTAGCGCGGCCCTTCAGGGTCTGTGGTTCGTGCTGATCGGTGTGCTGTGGGTCGGGTTCTTCTTCCTGGAGGGCTTCGACTTCGGCATCGGTATGCTCATCCCCTTCATCGGCGGCAAGTCCGACGCGAAGCGCCGGGTCATGGTCAACACGGTTGGCCCGCTGTGGGGTGGCAATGAGGTTTGGTTGTTGACGGCCGGTGGCGCGACATTCGCCGCCTTCCCGACCTGGTACTCAAACCTGTTCTCGATTCTGTACCTGCCACTGTTCCTGGTGCTGGTCGGCCTCATCGCCCGCGGTATCTCGTTCGAGTACCGCTCGATGAACCCCAGCAGCAAGTGGCGTAACAATTTCGACCTGCTGAACACCATCGGGTCGTTCATCGTCACGCTCGTGCTCGGCGTTGGCTTTGCCAACTTCGTCCGTGGCGTGCCGGCGAACACGATGACGCAGTACGCGACGCTCACAGTCCCCGACGGCGCCATTCCTGGCGTGCCGGGCTCCGTCTTCGTCGGGCTCAGCCAAGGCGATATTTTCCTTCACCGCTTCCTCGGTTTGTTCAGCGGCTACGGCCTGCTGGGCGGCGTGATGTTGGTAGTGCTGTTCCTGGCGCATGGCTCCCAGTTCCTCTCCATCAAGACGATGGACGAGGTCGGGGCGTCGGCGCGCAAGACGGCCGACATTCTGACGCCAATCGCGGCAGTGCTCATGATCGCTTTCGTGGTCTGGGGCACGGCTTCGTATGCCACCGACAACCCGAACACCGGCAGCTGGGGCAATATCGTCCGCTGGATCGTCGGCATTGTGTCGGTGGTCTGCATCGGAGGGGCAGCTCTGCTCGGCCGCAAGGGCCGTCCGGGTATCGCCTTCATCGGCACCGGTTTGGGTATTGGCACCTGGGTTATCTACACCTGGGTGACCATCTACGGCACACTGGGTATCGGCGCACAGGTCGACGGCACCAAGCTCTTCTTCTCGAAGATCATCATGGCGCCCGTCAACACGGTGCTCGGCACACTGGCCGGGGATCCCAATACCCCCGTTTCACCGATGCAGCTGTTCGCATCCAGCGAACTGACACTCGGATTGATGCGTACATTCGCATTCATCCTGGTGCCCATCGTGGTGGCGTACATCATCTGGGCCTACTGGGTGTTCCGCAAGCGCCTCAATACTGTGAATATCCCCGTCAGCGGGGCGATTTCACAGACGTCAGTGGACGCTGCGAACGCTGCAGCTGCCAGCTAGTACAACCTACAAATCACACCGGAGCCGGGTTCCACCAAACAGGTGGGGCCCGGCTCCCTGATGTCTATTCCCCTAGGAGGGGTGTCGGCGGAGCCGACGGGGTGGTCTTCTGAGCGTGTGCAGTAACGTAACCGACCACCCCGTCAGTCGCTTCGCGACTGCCACCCCTCCCAAGAGGGGAATTGCCCGACAGAATGACAGGGTAGACTCGTCGGGTGTTTTTGATCTTCGTTAGGCTACCGTGGCCGGCCCGATAAACCCGCGCCTTCTGCGCGAGGCCGGGGCCACCCGGGGTTTCATCATCGGGGTCGGTGCCACTGGCGTTGCCCAGTCGTTCCTGGTGATCGCCCAGGCCACAATCATCGCCGGCACGGTCACGCGCATCGTTGAGAATCGCAGCACGGACGGCGTCTGGACGGCCGTCGGCTGGCTGTTGGCGGTGTTTGCCGCGCGGGGCGTGCTGACCTGGCTGACGTCCGTGCTGGCCCATCGGGCATCGGCTGGCGTCAAGTCGTCGCTGCGTCGCCGCGTGCTGGCGGCCCGGCTGGCCAACCCCGGCTCGCAGACGTCCACCGCGTCCATCGTCACCGTCATGACCAGCGGGCTGGACGCCATTGACGCGTATTTCGGCAAGTATCTGCCGCAGTTCCTGTTGAGCGCCACAGTGCCGATCATCGTCGGTGTCGCGGTGGCAATTCATGACCTGACCAGCCTGATCATCGTCGTCGTCACCGTCCCCCTGATCCCGATCTTCATGGTGTTGATCGGGCGGACTACGCAAACCCAGGTGGCCCGTCGCTTCAAGGTGCAGTTGCGCCTGGCCAACCACTTCGCCGATCTGGTGGCAGGCCTGCCGACGTTGCAGGTTTTCGGACGGGCTCGCGCGCAGGCCAAAGGTTTGGCGGCCAGCGAGGGCGAGTCGCGGCGCCACACGATGGGCACGCTGCGGGTCGCCTTCCTCTCGGCCGGCGTGCTGGAACTTTTCGCCACGCTGTCGGTGGCGCTGATCGCCGTCACCATCGGGTTCCGGGTGCTGGCCGGGGATCTCGACCTGAACACGGCGCTCTACGTTTTAGTGCTGGCCCCCGAGATCTACATTCCGATCCGCATGGTCGGCGTCCATTTCCACGACTCGGCCAACGGCGATGCCGCCGCCAACGCGGCCTACGCTATCATCGATGCGGCTGAGGCTCAGCCGACGGTGGATGACGACAGCGACGCAACCACGGCGGGTGACAGCGGTGACCTGCTGCAGTTGGACAACGTCACCTACCGGTATCCGGGCAGCGACGAGGACGCCGTCGCCGGGCTCAGCCTGGCCGTCCGTCCCGGTGAGATCGTGGCGCTGGCCGGCACGTCGGGGGCCGGCAAGACGACGTCCCTCAACCTGGCGCTGGGTCTGTTGAACCCAGATGAGGGCCGGGTGCTGGTGGACGGTGGCAAGCACTTGACCACCCAACGGGGGCCAGATTGGCGCGAGCAGGTGGCCTGGGCTGGGCAGATACCCGGCCTGCTGGGGCCAACCGTGGCGGACGACGTGGCACTGGGCCTGCCAGCAGGGCAGGCCGTCGCTGACCACACCGACCTGTTGCGCGATGCGTTGGATCGCGTCGGTGGCGAGAGCATCCCGTTGGATCATCCGGTGGGTGACGACGGCGAGGCCCTGTCGGCTGGCGAGCGCCGTCGCGTGGCGATGGCGCGGGCGTTGCTGCGCGTCGAACAGGGCGGGGCCCGCTTGCTGCTTCTGGACGAGCCGACCGCCGGCCTGGACGAGGCGCGTGAAGCGCAAATCCTGTGGACGCTGCGAGACCTCGGCGTTGGCGTTCTGGTCGTCTCGCACCGCGAGGCGGTGCTGGCGGCGGCTGATCGCGTCGTCGACATGACGGCACCAGCCGCCTCGCTGCCAGAGGGGGCGAAATGAGCGACGTGAACGAATCGTTGGTGACGCCTTTGGTCACAACCGAGACGACCGACGAGCAGGCGTCCCGGCAGGGTAAGGGTAGCGTTTCGGACGTCCGGTCGCTGGTTGTCCAGTTGATCGGGGAGCTACCAAACGGCTGGGGACGCCTGTTGGGCGCTGTGGCGCTCAGCGTGGCGGCGACGGGGGCGTCGGTGGCGCTGCTGGCCGTGTCGGCCTGGTTGCTGTCTTATGCGGCGGAGCACCCGCCGGCCCTTTACCTGCTGGTGGCAGCGACGGCGGTGCGGACCTTCGGCACGACTCGTGGCGTCTTCCGCTACTTCGAGCGGATCGTCAGCCATGACGTGGCGCTTCGCATGCAGTCGGCGCTGCGGATGAATGTCTACGACCGCCTGGCCCGCACAACCTTGCTGGGTGCCCGTCGCGGCGATCTGCTGATCAGGGTGACGGCCGACGTCGAGTCCATCATGGACGTCATCGTGCGCGTGGCACTGCCCTTTGCGTCGGCGTCCATCGTGCTGCTGGGCACGTCGATCATCCTCGGATTCTTTGATTTCTGGTCGGCTGCGGCGCTGCTGGTCTGCAGTGTGCTGGCCGGCATCGTCCTGCCGCTGATTGCCCAGCGGATGAGTGCCCGGACCGACGCGTCATCCGTCCCGGCCCGGGCGGACCTGGCGCAGGTGGTTCACGCCTCGGCGCGGGCAACCACCGACATCGTCGCCTACGGCCGCGTCGAGCAGCAGTTGGCGCAGGTCGCGGAGGCCGATGCCCGGTTGCGGGCGGCCGAATCCAAGGCCGCCTGGACGCAGGGCTTGGCGGCCGGGTCGCAATTGTTCATCATGGGTGTCGCCGTGGCGGCGGCCCTGGTGCTGGGCGGACATGCCGTGGCGACCGGGGCAATGCCGGGACGCGAGCTGGCCGTGCTGGCCCTGACGCCCTTGGCGCTGAACGAGTCGTTTGCCGACCTGGCCAAGGCGGCCCAGACGATGACGCATGCCTCGACGGCTTTGCGGCGCATCATTGAGTTGCTGACGGCACCGCCGGTTGGCGTCGGTGATCGTGTCGTCGAGCCAGTCCAGCCGGCGGAGACGGGCTCGGAGTCAGACGTGGCACCGGCCGAGCCGGAAGCCCCGTCCGCGAGCGCGGTGCTGGAACTGGACGGCCTGGCGATCGGCTGGCCGAATAACCCTGTCATTGTCGATGACTTGTCGTTAACGGTGAAGCCGGGGCAGGCGGTTGCCGTGACCGGGCCATCCGGAATCGGCAAGACGACGCTGGCGGCTACCGTGCTGGGGTTGATACCGCCGCGGGCGGGCGAGTTGGACGTCGCCCCCAGCGTCGGGTATCTGGCGCAGGATGCTCATATCTTCACGACGACGATTTCCGAGAACGTCCGGATTGGCAACCCGTTTGCCAGTGAGGACGATGTGGTGGAAGCGTTGCGTCGGGCCGGCTTGCCCTACCTCGCGCCGGAACGCATCGTGGGCGAGGACGGCAACACGTTGTCCGGCGGTGAGGCTCGCCGCGTCGCCTTGGCCCGGATACTGGTGATCAGCCCGCGTCCGGCGTTGACGCTGCTGGACGAGCCGACAGAGCACCTGGACGCCGAAACCGCGCAAAAGCTGATGGACGATATCTGGGCGACCACCCTTCCCGAGGGTGCCATGCTGGTGCTGACGCACGACCCAGGCGTGGTGGCGAGGTGCGACCGAGAGGTGAAATTGGGAGAATAATTGTCAAACAGGTTTAGGAGCTCTGTGATTCATGGAATATGCCATCTTGGTGTTGGCGGTGCTCCTCTTTCTCCTCGTGGTGACACATTCTTACAAGTCGTACAAAGCGATACTCAAGCGCGTCAAAGATCCTTCACGCGCCGTTATGCTCCGACCGCCACTGGGGGTTACCATACCGCTTGCACTGGGAAGTTTGATGTTCTTGCTGATGGCGTATCCCATGTACAACATACCGACAGCTACAGGTCCGCATAATGTATCAATGCTGATGCTGGGGCTGGTGGTTTTTGTAATCGTGTTTCCTTTTGGGTGGCTTCCTTCGGTGATGTGGCACTGTCTTGAACCCGGTGTGGCGCATGTGACGCGTAGCTTCGGTTTCCGCCATGCTGACGTGGACGCTTCCCAGG
>WRFI01000113.1 GCA_009778875.1 Propionibacteriaceae bacterium
CGGGCGCCCGCTGGTTATCGGTGTGACGATGGGCACGCCCATCACCACTGCGGTGTTGACGGCCGACTCCCTGGTGGATCACGATGCCGGTGAGGTTCTGGTGCCGTTCCGGGTGAGGGACGCTGACGTGGCGGGCCTGCTGCAGGTGGGCGACAAGCTCACCATCGTGGCAGCGTCGCCCGAAGGCATATCCACCACATTGGCGCAGCATCTGCGGGTGGCGAGACTGCCAGTGTCGGCCAGTGGCGGCCTGATGAGCAGTTCGTCCTCAGGTGCGCTGATCGTCGTGGCAGCCAGCCGGGACGTCGCCCAGCAGGTGGCGGCGGTCAGCGACCAATGGCTGGGCGTGATCATCGAATGATCGGTGATTGTGGCAGAAGCTGGCGCGGCGCTGAGTGCCCAGTTGGCGGATGAGAACTGGGTTGAGCAGATGCGCCGCTACTACCCAACCCTTATCCGTGACGCAGTTTGGCCGGACAACGTATTGGTGCTGAGTCCCGTGTCGGTCAACTTGCGCGGTACTGTCACGATTCCGCCTGGTCTGAACACTGGCGAATCTCCCAAGCTTCATGAGTCCGCCACCATGAACCGGCTGGCTGCACTTGGGTTTGACGTTGCTTTCAATCGGGTCTCCAATTTGGACGGTGTCAGAACTGCGGATATCACAATGGAGCAGCTTCTTTGGGAGATGAAGTCTCCACAGGGCGCTAGTCCAAACACAATTGGCCATCAGCTTTCGCGAATTGTCCGACAATCTGATCGAGGAGTGATCGACCTTGCTCGCACACCGCTTGATGAGGTGAAAGTCATTGACGAGGTTCATCGACGGATCCGCAGCGACGCCAAGCTCAAGGAAGTGATCGTGGTTTTTCGCGACGGTGGCGGCATCCGTGTTACACGTGAGGTACGATAAGTCGTAAGCGATCGGCTGCCAGTGCATAAGCACAGGTTGGTCGATCGCTTTTCTATCTTTGCCCGCAGGTGTGATCATCGAATGATCGGCGCTCGCGGCGGGCTGGAAGAGTTCCTTGTGCCCAGGGGCTACTCTGGTTTTATGGAGCTTTGGAGTGGGCCGCGCGTGTTGCGCCTGGGCGACGAGGATATGCCGCGGGCGGGCGAACTGTGGCGTCAACCGGGCGCCCAGGTTGTTGAGGTTGGCGCAGATTCCATCGCGACCGCACCGGGAGGCGATGGTTGGCGTCTCGATTGGCGTCCAGCCGCCGGGGAGTTCAACGCCGCGACATGCTGGCTGCTCGACGCTGACGAACTCCGGTTTGCCCGTCCGACGTCCGCCTCAATCTTGACGCCGCTGCGTGAGGTCTGGCCGCTGTTGAACGAGGCGACGGTGACCCTCGCCGTTTCAGCCGTCGCGCTGGCTGCCTGGCACGCGTCCCACCGGTTTTGCCCATCCTGCGGGAATGCGACGCAAGTCGAGCCGGGGGGCTGGTCGCGTCGCTGCCCCGCCTGTGGTACCCAGCACTTCCCGCGCATCGACCCGGCGATAATCGTCGCTCTGGTGGACGACCGCGACCGCCTGCTGCTGGGCGGGAAGCCAAGCTGGGGCAAGAGGCGATCCGTCACCGCAGGTTACGTCATGGCGGGCGAATCGGCGGAGCAGGCCGTCCACCGGGAGGTGGCCGAAGAGGTCGGGCTGACCATTGACCACCTGCACTTTTTCGGCACCCAGCCGTGGCCCTTCCCGCGTTCGCTGATGCTGGCGTTCACGGCCCACGTCACCAACCCGGACGCCATGCATCCGGACGGTCACGAGATCGTCGCAGCCGACTGGTTCACGCGCGACGAGGTCCGTCAGGCCTGGGCTGACGGCACATTGGACGCGCCGCCCGCGATGTCCATAGCCCACCGCCTGATCACTGCCTGGCTGTCGAGCAAAGGCAGACTGAGTTGACCTGAGCAGCGCTTTGGTTCCTATGGTCGTACAAAACCCCAGTTCGGCGCACTTACGGAACGATTACTGGCCGACTCGATCGGTCGGGTCGAAGTCCGCGGCATCGAGCCCGCCTTCGGCACCGGTCCGGTTAGGTTCTGGTGCCGTTTCGGGTGGCCCGGGCCATGCCGCAGAAGGTTGCCAGTTCGGACCGGCCGCTTATGGACGCATGACGCCTACAGGGAGCACATAGACGCCATCCGGGCGGCGCGTGGCAAGGCCGGTGCCAGTAATGACGGCCAGGAACGCGGGCTGCCCGCAGGCTTGGGTATTGATCTGGTTGACTGCTACACGCAGGGAGTCGCAAGCCCGGTCTGCCGCGCCCACTCCTAGTTTGATCTCACAAGCACCCCACGTTCCGTCTGGGTATTCGATGATCGCATCGATTTCGTGACCATTGGAGTCGCGGAAATGATAGACCTGGCCTCCGAAGACCTGGGCATAGACGCGGAGGTCCCTAACCACGAGCGACTCGAAAAGCAACCCGAGAGTCTCCAGGTCAGCAGCGAGCCGTTCCGCTGTGACGCCGAGTGCTGCTGCCGCCAGTGACGGATCGGCTAGACGCCGTACCGATGTGGACCGGAGCAAGGCCCGAGATCGCAGCGCGGTCGACCAGGCTGGTTGGTCATCCGTCACCATGAGTTGTTCCAAAGCGCCCAGGTAGTCGATGACCGTGCTTCGCGACACCGTCCGCTCGCCGCCCTGCCCAACATCGGCGGTCAGCGCCCGTACGGACATTTCAGAGGACTCGGCCCTCGCCAACGCACGCAGCAAACGCCGAACGCGCGCGCCACTGCGGCGCGGTTGACCGAACTGTGACAAGTCGATCTCACTGACGGCACGAAGATGGCTGGCCGCAACCCGCGACACGTGACTGTCCGGCAGCCCAACCGTCTCCGGCCAGCCGCCACGCACGACCAGGCGGGCGATGTCAGACACCTGGTGGACGACAGGATCCGACGCGATGGTTTCCTGGTTGAACAGGCTGTGCAGCGTCACCTCACCCGTGGAGTCGCCCGACTCCCAAAGCGACATCGGGCGCATGCGCACCCACCCAAAACGCCCAGCCCCCGAATGCGTTCTGGCGTTGGCCGACGGGATCGCCGAACCAGTCAAGATGAACTGGCCGGGTGCCTGACGCGCGTCGACCTCGCGACGGACCACATCCCAAAGCGCTGGGCGAACCTGCCACTCATCAAGTAGCCGCGGCACGGGACCGCGAAGAAGCAGTGACGGGTCCGTCTCCATCGCCAGGCCAACCGTCGAGTCAACTTCAACGTCTAACCTGCTCGAAGCAACGTTGGTCGCGGTCCAGGTCTTCCCACAAGCTCGGGGCCCTTCGATCACAACCGCACCAAGCACCTCTAGGCTTTCGCGCAGTTCTTCGTCAACGACTCGTGGGTGATACGTCCCGGAAGTTCGCATGTATCGACTATACCAAATGTGGACGTCAAACTATACCATTCATGGCCGTCACATTGGACCATTTATGGACACCAAGCTGAACCATCCAGTGATGGAGGCTTTCCGCCTCAGCATCCAAAACATTTTCGACGACAACGCGGCGCAAGAAAACTTGCTGAAGGCCAGTCTTCAGTCCTTGTACGAAACCACTTTCAGCGAGCCGTGAGCGTTCGCCACCCCGTTCGCCGGCGTCTTTGACAAGAGTCAGCCCCGCCGCAAGAACCTCAATCGGCAGTGCCGCCTCAGGCTGCCCGCCGAACGCCAGGACGTGTCGTTCCGGCTTGAATCTGCCTGTAGTAGGCTGATGTGCGTCTGGTTCCAAGCTCTGGGCCAGGGGCTCGATGAGCGCGTCGCTGCAAGAAGGAGGGTTGTCATGTCGTCAATGGATGAGCTGCGGGACGTGGCCAACTTGTCTGGCAACACGGCCACGATGCCGCCCGTCCCGGAACCTGTTGATGACGACTGGTGGTGATCGTGACACAATCTTGGGCCCGGCGACTTACGAGCGCCTTCACCGCGCTCGGTTTGACTTGTGCCGGGCTGGTGGCGGGTGTGGCGCCAGCGTTTGCCGCCCAGCCGATCACCACGCAGCCGTACACGACACTCCTGGGTATCGACCAGTTGCATGCCCAAGGCCTGGACGGGACGGGGGTGAAGATCGCTGTGATCGACGGGCCAGTCGACACGACGGTGCCCGAACTACAAGGCGTGACCATCATAAAAAAGGCCTTCTGCCCTATCGACTACAAGCCCGCCAGTGTGGCGCACGCGACGGAGATGGCGTCGATTCTGGCCTCCCCGTACTACGGCTGGGCGCCGAAAGCCACAATCTTGAACTACGCGTCGCCAACCACAGACGAGGTGCCTGATGGTGACACAATGAACTCTGCGTGGCCGGATTGCACAGCGCAGGGAAAGACCTGGTCGATGGGCTACCAGGTAGAGCAGGCCTTAAATGATGGTGCCGATGTGATCAGCATCTCCCAGGCCGGAGCAGACATAGATCCGACCATGGTCTTTCCGCTTGTCCGGGCGGCGCTGAAAGGTGTGCCTGTGGTGATGGGAGTGGGCAATGACAGCAGGGCGAGCATTGATGGCACGGCCAGCCCCAACACAGTGGTGGCAGTTGGTGCGGTTGATGCTTCTGGTCAGCGGGCTGACTACTCCAACTGGGGGCCCGGGTTGACCATCATGGCATTCGGCGGCCCGATGACTGTCCGCTTTGCCGACAGTTCGGGGGGCCTTTCCCGGATCGGCACCGTTTCCGGCACATCCATTTCGACTCCGATGGTGGCTGGTGCGTTGGCGTTGGCGAAGCAGAAGTGGCCTAACGCGAACGGTAACCAGCTGGAGCGGGTCATGTTCGACACGATTGACGGGGTCGCCGACCACGCCTCGGCCCAACCCTCCCCGGACATGGGGTTTGGCGTGTTGAACGCCCCCCTGATGGTGGCCACTGACCCCAGCAGCTACTCCACCGACAATGTTTTGGCCCAGAAAAGCCCGGGAGGATCTCCGACCCCCGATGATTTCACCGCCTACCAAAACGGCACCGCTGACATTTATGGCACCTTTGGTGACAATGACTATGTCTACCAGGGCTGCGACCCCGTCCACACCAATCTGCCGGTAAGGGTGTCGCCGGGCCCGTCATGCCAACCACACGCCAGCCCGTCCGGCCTCCAAACTGCACCCAGTGTCAGCCCGGTGCCGGTCAATGAACCAGGTGCCAGCATCCCATGGGTGCTGATCGGCGCCGGCATCGCGGTGGTCGCAGTGCTGGCCATCGTCGTCGTACTGCTGTTACGACGACGCAAACCAGGCCCGCCAAGCACACCCTTGCCGCCGGGCTGGCCGCCAACACCCGCCTGGCCAGCACCACCATACCCTTATCTGGCACAACCACCAGCGGCCCATCAGCCCTACCAGGGTCCGCCAGGCCTGGGTGCACCAAGCGCCCCGCCGACCTCCAATGACTCTGTATCGCGCTGACAGCGACGGACTCGAGCCCGGCCACATCACCGAAGTCCGCGCCAGCGGCATCTGGTGGTGTTTCCCGTGGGGCAAGGTGTCGGTTCTGCTCCACGTGGCGGCGGTTGGGTTCCTTTCTGTCCTCGTGTCGGGCATCAGAAGCATCGGCACCGCCTATCCCTTTGACGCGATGTCATGGGTGGGGATCAGCACCCCGGTCGTGGCGTCGCTGGTTGTCAACTTCGGGTTCGGCTGGGTGGCGTTTCATGGCCGTCGCCTGCTGGTCACCGACGAATCCGTCACGCTCGTATTGCGTAACGGTCGAAAGACAGTCTTCCGGTATGCCGACTTCCGGACCATGGTGTACCCGGACCAAGTGTTCCGCAACGTGCCGTGGGCTTACATCAAAATGGATATCGCCTTCCAAACACTGGCGCCGCCCCATCGCACTCGAGTTCTGAGCGGTGGCGGTTTTGCCCCCGCCGAAATAGAGGCCGTGGCCCAGCATATCCGGGCCATCCGTCCAATGCCGGCCTACATCCTGACTGGGCTGCGAAAACGGTTGTTCGGACGCGACGAGTTATGGGCCGACAGCAACGATAGCGATGCGCATACTTGACCGGCCGGAGCTCAGCGCTCCAGCTCGGCGACCAGGGCGCCGGCCTCGCCTGACGTCAACTGACCGAGTGTCGAGTACTGCTCCAACTTGGATCTGGTGTCGGCGATGTCGAGGTTGCGCATCGTCAACTGGCCGATGCGATCGGTTGGGCCGAAGGCCGCGTCCTCTACCCGCTCCATCGACAGCTTCTCGGGGTGGTAACTGAAGTTGGGGCCCGCGGTGTCGATGATCGAGTAGTCGTCCCCCCGGCGCAGCCGCAGCGTCACCGAGCCGTCCACCAGGGACGCCACCCAGCGCTGCAGCGATTCGCGTAGCATCAACGACTGGGGGTCGAGCCAGCGTCCCTCATACATCAAACGACCGAGTCTCAGCCCCTCTTGGTGGTAGTTGGCCAGGGTGTCTTCGTTGTGGATGGCGCTCAGCAGCCGCTCGTAGGCAATGAACAGCAGCGCCATGCCCGGCGCCTCGTAGATGCCGCGCGATTTCGCCTCAATGATGCGGTTTTCGATCTGGTCGCTCATGCCGAGTCCGTGA
>WRFI01000114.1 GCA_009778875.1 Propionibacteriaceae bacterium
ACCAGCGGATTGCCGCCAGTTGGGGGCAAGGCAGCCTGCCCGCGTCGATCAACGGTGCAGCCGGCACAACTGCCACAAAGCTCATGGCGATGGACGCCGACAGCGACGCCATCGCGCTCTACAGCACCGCCGGAAAGCCGGTCAGCCTGCCCGCCGATGGTGTCATACTGCCCCAACTGCTCGCCAACAAATACAACCTCCAGGTCGGCGATTCCCTCCCCCTGACCCTGACGCCCATCGGCGGTTCGCCACAGACCGTGACGGTCAGGGTCGGAGCGATCGCGGTCGAATACCTGGAACAAGACGTCTACATCTCTTTTGACTACCTCGCCCAACTGGGAGTGTCCATCCCCGTGGCAACCTTCTTCCTGAAGGTTGATGCAAGTGCCGACGTCAACAACGTCGCAGCGGCAATCGGGCGTGATCCGGCCGTCCGGCAGGCTCTGACCAACGCCCAGATGGCCCAAGCCTGGACGCAGGAATTGGGTGTGCTCAATTCACTGGTCGTCATCATGATCGCCATCTCGGCGGCGCTCGCGCTGGCAGTCGTCTACAACATCAGCGCCATCAACATCGTCGAACGACGCCGCGATATCGCAACGCTTCGAGTCCTCGGATATCACAGGGCCGAGGTCAACCGGCTGATCTTCCAAGAAAACCTGCTCATCACCGGATTCGGCGCACTGCTGGGGCTACCCGTCGGTGTCGGAATGCTGAAACTCATCCTGGACGCGGTCGTTTCCGACACCATGACGGTGCCGATCACCGTTTCGCCACTCTCCGTCCTCTACTCCATCGCCCTCGGTTTCGGCTTCACCGTCGTGGCAAACCAACTACTGCGGGGCAAGATCAAGCGCATCGACATGGTTGAGTCGCTGAAGAGTGTGGAGTAGGCGGGACCGCCACAAGGCGACGCCCAGGAACACACCCAACACCAAGTGGGGTACGAAGTTGGCGAACACCGCCCGGTCCGTCGTCAACCCGACGATGAAACTGACAAGCGCCGAGCCGACCTGGAATACCAGCAAAGTGACGACGCCAGCCAAGGTGAAATCGCGGTGATGGGTGCGGGCCGACGCGACCGCAAGCACCGCCAACGCCAAAGCGCACACGCCCAGCAGGAGCCACAAGAAGCCCGCCGCCTCGGGCAGGCCGAGCATGTGGCCGAACAACCTTTGCCCGGCAAACAGCAAAACCACCGCCCCGACGCCGAGGAACACACCGTTCGCGACGAGAACCCCGGTCGTGAACCTGTCTTTGTCCCGCGTTGCGGCGGGCGTCACCGCCTCAACGGGGTTAACGTCTTCCATCCCAGTGCTCCTTCCGCATGCTGTCTCGTTGTGCCATCAACGTTAGACCTTTCGCGCCAATCACCAATCCCGTTCGCGTAACGCGGTCTCAATACCAGTGTCTACGACGAAAACGTCCAGCATCGCCATGACCGTGGTCGCAATCGAATCCCTGGCCACCGTCTCCAACTCCGAACCTGCCGCGTCGAACTCCTCCTGCAAATCGTTGATCCGCCTAGTCGCCCGATCGAGGACCACTTGGATCTTCGCAAAGCTGTATGGATAGCTGCTGTACGATGATTCAGTTGATCAGGGAGCACGATCAACTAAACATCATCATGAAACGGAGATCCGATGACCAACCCAGGCAATTCACAAACTGATTGCTGCCAGAGTTGTGGCGTGCCGTTTGACGAGGGTCATGCCCAGATGCGCTCGCCAGAGGACGGCCAATACTGCATTTACTGTTTTGCTAACGGCCAGTTCACGATGCCAGAAGCCACGGTTGCAGACATGGTCGAAATTGGTGTCCCCCACGCGGCGACCAAAATGGGCGAGACCGCTGCCCGGCAGCATCTCGAGTCGTTCATTCCGACCCTGGCGCGTTGGCGTTGATCGTTCTCCGTCCGAGTGACCAAATGACAGTACCAGCGATGCCGACCAGTGTCGGCAAGGTCATGCTGCTGGGTGACACGCACGCCAACCTGCGCTGGACGGCGTTCGCCATCGACCAGGCGGCCAAACTCGAAGTCGACGGGATCCTCCAGTTGGGTGATTTTGGCTACTGGCCCCGCACCCACTTTGGCAAGGCGTTCCTGGACAGCGTCGAACAGGTTCTGGCCGATCACGCTCTGCCGTTGTGGTTCATTGACGGCAACCACGAGGACCACGAGTCGTTAGGGTCGGCTTTGACGCCGCCGGACGGGTTGACGGCCATTTCGGATCATGTCACCTATTTGCCGCGCGGTGCCACCTGGGTGTGGGGTGGCACACGGTGGATGGCGCTCGGTGGTGCCGCCAGCGTCGACCGTGACTACCGGCAGGAAGACGTCGACTGGTTCCGAGCCGAAGTCATCACCCCCGACCAGTACGAGACGATTTCCGAGTTGGGGCCGGTCAATGTGGTAGTCGCGCACGACGCCCCCTGGGGCGTCCCCTTCCTGGTCAAACAGTACCAACTGTGGAGACCCGCCGCCCAGCGCGGCGAGTGGTCGGCTGGGGCGCTACGTGATTCCGACGCGCATATGCAGCAGATGGCCTACCTGGCCGGACAACTGCATCCCCGCGTCTGGTTCCATGGGCATCACCATGTCGCTTACCATGACGAGTTGATCGTCGGCGAGCACACGATGGATGTGTACAGCCTCGACTGTGATGGCTGCGGCAACCTGGCCAAAGCCGCCCTGATCGTCGATGGCACCGGCGCCGTAATCTCACCGTCCAAACTGTGAACCAAATGTCGCACCGAAAAGCGACCGATGGAGCCGACGATGTCTGAGCCCGCCTCATTCAACCAAGGGCGGGTCTCCGCATTGAGCCGTCGCCTCGCTGACGCTGAATCGGAGACAACTGGATTTCAGCGGTCGAGCGAGATGTCGTCAGTGTCGAGGCGGGTCGACTCGGTTTGCTGATGAACTCCACCATAGTGACGACGGCTCTCCAGCGCGCAGTCGCACACGACAGCAGGACACTATTGAGCAGCGTGTTCAACATCAAGGTGCTCTCAGCCTGTCCGTTGTCGTAGTACACGACAACATGGTCGAATCCCAACAGATAGTCCGTGTTGTTCTGCAAGAAGGCCGACAAGGCTCTGGCGATGGCACCCATGAGTTTGATCCGGCCCGGGTGCTCCTTCTTGCGGAATGTGAACGCCTCATATGTCACTGGCACCCGTCTGGCGAAGGCGAACAAGCTTGTAAACTCCCGCCGCCGGTCAGCCAACGGCATGCCTCTGTAAACGTCTTCGCCCCGGATAGCGGCCCCAGTGTGGATGGCCCACTCAGGATTCTGGCCACGCAGCCTGAGTTGCTCAGCCAACCGGGCGACCTCTGCGCTGATGTCGCGAGCTTGGTCATGGAAGACGAAGGAAACAACGTAAAACTCCGACTGGGTGCCGAAGTCGCCCGATTCATCCACGAAAATGCTGAGTTGCGACACGGACCCCCGCTTGACATGAAGATGGCGGGGGGCTTCCCCCGCCATCATGTGGACCTGGGTCTACGACCAGTCCAAGTTCTTTCAGTGTACCAGAGACCAGACCAACGGGCTGTAAGTCATTCGGCGACGTTCGAGGGGACGTGGCATCGGATGACGCGGGGTGTGGAGTTGTCGGCGGCGGGGATGATCCTGGGCCGCATCACCGAGGTGCTCTCAGCGTCGTTTACTTTGTCGGGCTGACAAGATTTGAACTTGCGACCCCTTGACCCCCAGTCAAGTGCGCTACCAAGCTGCGCCACAGCCCGTGACTTGGTCAGTTTACTACAGCACGCCAGGTTCCCGGGAAAACCACCCCGCCAGGCTGCGCCTGATAACATAGCCCGGTGCGAATCGGTGTGCTTTCTGACGTTCATGGCAACATGACGGCCTTGCGCGCCGTGCTGGCGGACGCCCGCGCTCACGACGTCACCGAATACTGGCTGCTGGGTGACACCATCATGCCCGGGCCCGGCACCGATGACCTGCTCGAACTGCTTGCCAGCATCAACGCCACCCACTTCATTCGCGGGAATTGGGAAGACTGCCTGACCCGCGCGATGGCCGGCGACATCGACTTCGAGCGCCCCACCAACGTCTACCTCGCCCGCCTGGCCGCCTTCACCTACGAACACATCGGCGACGAAGGCCTCGCCACCGTCCAAAACTGGCCGCTCACGGCCGTCACCCAGGTCGGCCCGCTCAAGACACTGATCTGCCACAACCTGCCCAGCATGAACTGGGGCACCGACCTGATGCGCATGTCCCCGCAGCGGAACTTTGACGCCATCTTTGAGGGCCAGGACGTCGACCTGGCCGTCATCGGTCACACCCACTCCCCCTTCCTGCGCTACGGCACGCAAGGCCAGATGATCATCAATCCCGGATCCGTTGGCCAATCGCCCCACTACGACGCCGGGCCGGCCGACGATCTGCGCGCCCGCTACGCCATCTTGGACGTCGACGACCTGGGCATCACCTCGGTCATCTTTCGCCGGGTCGACTACGACAGGGACGCCGAAATCGCCCTCGCCGAGGCCGTCGGGCTGCCCTACCTCGACCTCTACAAAGAATCGCTGACGGCCGGTGTCACCCATCAGCACGACCGTGCCCTGCTGGGCGAACTCAACATCCGGCTCGGCTACAACCAAGACGTCGCCTCATTCCTGGGACGCCTGTGAGCCGCCCGCACTCAAACCAGATCACCATCGGAATACTGGCCGTCATCGCCACCGAGGTGCTCTACGGCTGCTCGTTCGCCTTCACCAAGAACGTCACCAACACCACCGACCCATTCACCCTGCTGGGGTGGCGGTTTGTCACGGCGCTGGCCGCGCTTCTCATCTTGATGGCCGTTCGCGTCATCAAAGTGCGCCTCACTAGGGCAACCATCAAGCCCTTGCTGCTGCTGGCGATCTTCCAGCCGCTTCTCTACTACGTCTGCGAGACCTACGGCGTCAAGCGAACCACCGCTTCCGAGTCGGGCCTGATCATGGCCTCGATACCGGTTGCCATCATCGTGGCCGCCGCACTGTTGCTGCGCCAGCGGCCGCTGCGCCAGCAAGCCATCGGCATCGGCATCACCCTGGTGGGCGTCATCGGCACAGTGGTGGCGGCCGGCCTGACGGCCAACTTCGACTTGCTGGGCTACGTTTTGCTGTTCGGCTCGGCCGCGTCCTACGCGCTCTACGCCGTCTTTGCCGACCGCCACTCCCAGGCGGCCTCCGACATCGACAAAACCTTCGTCATGGTGACGGCCGGCGCGCTGGCGTTTGGCACCGTCACCATCGCCCAGCATGCCGCCAGTCACACGCTGCCAGAACTGGCCCGACTGCCACTCACCCATCCGAGCTTCGCCATCGCCGTCGCCTATCTGGCCCTTGGCTCGACGATCGGCGCGTTCTTCCTGCAAAACGTCGCCCTCTCACGCATCGGCTCGACGCGGTACTCGACATTCATCGGCCTGGCCACCCTGACCACCCTGGCGACGGGGGCGGTCTTCCTGCATGAACGGCTCTCCATCGGCCAACTGGTTGCCGGCCTCGTGATTCTGGCCGGGGTTTACGTCGCTAACCGGCGGACGACCGCCGCCGATCCGCCGACCGCTTCGCCCTTGCCCTGACCTCGACGTGGACGGGGCTGCCCGCAAACCCAAACTCCTCGCGCAGACGCCGCTCCACAAAGCGGATGTACTGCGGGTCGAGTTGGCCGGACGTGAACAGCACGAAGGTCGGCGGGCAGGCGTGGGCCTGCGTCGCAAACAAGATCCGGGGTTGCTTGCCGGAACGCACCGGGTGCGGGTGAGCCGCCACGATTCGCGCCACGAACGCATTCAACTGGCCTGTCGTAATCCTCGTCGACCAGCCGGCCAGCGCGATTTCTACCGCTTTGCCGATGCGTTCGACGCCCCGCCCGGTCAGTGCCGAAATGTTCACCGTGGGCGCCCACGCCCACGCGCTCAGGTCCTGCTCGATCTCGCGATCCAGGTAGCGGCGGCGCTCGTCGTCCGTCAAGTCCCACTTGTTGAACGCCATCACCAGCCCGCGCCCGGCCTCCTCGACGTGGTCGAGCACCTTGACGTCCTGCTCGGCGACGGGCTCGGACGCGTCGATCACCACCACGCAGACATCGGCCCGCTCGATGGCCGATTGGGTGCGCAGCCAGGCATAGAACTCCGAACCCGACGCCTGGTTGACGCGCCGGCGGATGCCCGCCGTGTCAACCAACTGATAGGGCAGCCCGTCGATCTCCACCAGCTCATCAATCGGGTCAACCGTGGTGCCCGAAACATTCGAGACGACGGCCCGCTGCGCCCCGGCGATCTTGTTCAGCAGCGACGACTTGCCAACATTGGGACGCCCCACAATCGCCACCCGGGGTATGCCCGAAGCCCCGTCCTCTTCGCCATCACTGGCCTCGGGCAGCGCCGCCAACAACGCATCCAGCATGTCGCCGCTGCCCCGCCCATGCAGCGCGGAGACGGGCCACGGCTGCCCCAAACCAAGGTTCCACATCG
>WRFI01000115.1 GCA_009778875.1 Propionibacteriaceae bacterium
CTCGCAGATCAAGGCACCCAAGTGGCGCATCAAAGAATGGGACTACTACCTCGTGCTGAGCCAGGAGTTCGGCGTCGCCCTGACCGTCTCGGACGACGGCTACATTGGTCTGCAGTCGGCCACCCTGCTGGACTTCACCGCCCCCAAGGAACACACCGCCACGATTCTTTCTACCCTGCCGATGGGACGGATGCGGCTGCCGTCCAACTCCGGGCCCGGCGAAACGGTGTTCCAGAACAAGCGCGTGACCATGCGGTTCTCGGTGACGCCCGGCCAGCGGCACCTGATGTGCGACTTCGCCAACTTTCTGGGCGGCCAGCCATTCTCTTGCGACATCACGCTGACCCAGCCCGAGACGGAAACCATGGTGATCGCCACGCCCTGGGCCAAAAGCCGGACGGCCTTCTACTACAACCAGAAGATCAACTGCCTGCCGGCCTCGGGTGTGGCCCGGTTCGCCGGGCGCGAGTACGTCTTCGACCCCGCCACCTGCTTCGGCACCCTCGACTGGGGACGCGGCGTGTGGACGTACGACAACACCTGGAAGTGGGCGACCGGCAGCGCGCTGATCGACGGTCACGCCTTCGGTTTCAACCTGGGCTACGGCTTCGGCGACACCACCGCCGCCACCGAAAATGTGCTGTTCTACGACCACCGGGTTCACAAGCTTGACGACATCGAGTTCCACATCCCGCCCGACAGCTACACCAAACCGTGGCGGTTCTCGTCATCGGACGGGCGCTTCGAGGCCGACTTCACCCCCATCATTGACCGGGCGGCCAAGATCAACGCCGGCATCATCATGACCGATCAGCATCAAACGTTCGGCCGGATGAACGGCCAAGCGATCCTGGACGACGGCACAAAGCTGCCCATCCGCGACCTGCTCTGCTCCGCCGAGGATGTCCACAACCGGTACTGACAAACCAAAGCGCGGGCCAGACCTTCGTCCCGCCCGCGCCCGGCTGTGCGTTTTGACTAGCTCTTGTCGTCCTTTTCTTCCTTCTTGGTGACGACCAGAGTCTCGGTCGTCAGAAGAAGTGACGCAATCGAGGCGGCGTTGGCCAGAGCGGAACGGGTCACCTTGACCGGGTCGATGACGCCTTGGGCGATCAGGTCGCCGTACTGGCCGGTGGTGACGTTGTAGCCCTCGCCAGACTTCATCTCGGCGATCTTCGAGACGATGACGTAGCCCGGCTGGCCGCCGTTTTCGGCGATCCAACGGGCCGGCTCGACGATTGCCTTGGCCACAATCTGGGCGCCGGCTTTCTCGTCACCCGTCAGCTTAAGGGCGTCTTTCAGCACGGCACCGGCATGGACGAGGGCCGCGCCACCGCCGGCCACGATGCCCTCCTCGATGGCCGCGCGGGTCGCCGAAACGGCGTCCTCGATGCGGTGCTTCTTCTCGTTCAGCTCGACCTCGGTGGCCGCGCCAACCTTGATGACGCAAACCCCGCCGGCCAGCTTGGCGACGCGCTCTTGCAGCTTTTCGCGATCCCAATCGGAATCGGTGCGCTCGACCTCGGCCCGCAGCTGGGCCACGCGGTCCTTGACGGCCGTGGCGTCTCCGGCGCCGTCGACGATGGTCGTGTTGTCCTTGGCGACGACCACGCGACGGGCCTTGCCCAGCACCTCCAGCCCGACGCCGTCGAGCTTGAGACCAACCTCGGGCGCGACGACCTGGGCGCCGGTCAGGATGGCGATGTCCTCGAGCATGGCCTTGCGGCGGTCGCCAAAGGCTGGCGCCTTGACGGCCACCGAACTGAACGTGCCACGGATCTTGTTGAGGATCAGGGTCGACAGCGCCTCGCCGTCGACGTCCTCGGCGATCACAACCAGCGAGCCGTGCGCCGCGATGACCTTCTCCAGAAGGGGCAGCAGGTCGTTCATGGACGAGATCTTGCCCGAGTTGACCAGGATGTACGGGTCGTCGAAGACGGCCTCCATCCGGTCGGCGTCGGTGATGAAATGCGGGCTGATGTAGCCCTTGTCGAACTGCATGCCCTCGGTGAACTCGAGTTCGGTGCCGAAGGTGTTCGACTCCTCAACCGTGATGACGCCGTCCTTGCCCACCTTGTCGAAGGCATCGGCGATGATGTCACCGATCTCCTCGTCCCGGGAGCTGATCGTGGCGACGTTGGCCATGTCGGCCTTCGTCTTGACCGGCTTGGCGGCCTTGGCCAAGTCGGCGACGATCGCCTCGACGGCCTTATCGATGCCACGCTTGAGCCCCACCGGGTTGGAGCCTGCGGCAACTGCCCGCAGGCCTTCGTGCACCAGTGCCTGAGCCAGCACGGTGGCCGTGGTGGTGCCATCGCCAGCCACGTCATTCGTCTTCGTGGCGACTTCCTTGGCCAGCTGGGCGCCCAAGTTCTCGTACGGGTCGTCCAGTTCGACCTCTTTGGCGACGGTGACGCCGTCGTTGGTGATGGTCGGCGCACCCCACTTCTTGTCGAGCACGACGTAGCGGCCCTTGGGGCCGAGCGTCACCTTGACGGTGTTGGCGAGGATGTCGACGCCGCGCTCAAGGGAGCGTCGCGCCGTCTCGTCGAATTGCAGTTCCTTAGCCATGTTGGATGCTTCTCACTTCTCCACTACGGCCAGCACGTCGCGGGCGTTGAGCAGCAGGTAATCCTCGCCCGAATACTTGACCTCGGTGCCGCCGTACTTGGAGTAGATGACGACGTCTCCCACCTTGATGTCCATCGGCACACGCACGCCTTTGTCGTCAACGCGGCCCGGGCCGACGGCCAGAACCTTGCCCTCCTGTGGCTTCTCCTTGGCGGTCTCGGGGATGACAAGGCCCGACGCCGTAGTGGTTTCTGCTTCCAATGGCTGTACGAGGATGCGGTCCTCGAGCGGCTTGATCGTGACTGCCACGACAAACCCCTTTCTGTCTCATAGTTCTGGCACTCTGGCACCCAGAGCGCTAACGGAAAATCTACACCGGTCTTAGCACTCAAGCAACCCGAGTGCCAGAACCAGACGGTACACTAGCTGCCGCAGATCGGCTGAGTCAGGGCGTCGAGTGCCGCGTTGGTCTGCGTGAAGGCATTTATGTCCGCTGAGGTGGGGGCTTTGCCACTCTGCAGGGTCGTATCAACCCTGGTGATCGCCTTCAACGCCGCATCGGCGGCTGACTGAAGATCGCTGGGCGCATACGTTTTCATGGACTGACCAGTCGTGACAATATACCCGGTGAACGTCTGGGCTCCGGCGAAATCGCCCTTGGCGATGTCTGTTTGCGCCGTCGACCAACCAATCAGTACCTCAAGGGAGTAATACATGTAGTACGTGCAAAAGAGGCTTTCCACGCTGGTGGAGGTGGTCGATGTCGGCGGCCTGGTTGTGCTCTGCGTGGTCGGCGGCAGGGTTGTGCTCTGCGTGGTCGGCGGCAGGGTTGTGCTCTGGGTGGTCGGCGGCAGGGTCGCCGAGTGCGTGACCGTCGGCGTCGGCGTCGGCGCGGGTGTCGACTTCGGCTGAGCGACAAAGATGATGCCGACGACTACCAACACCAGCACCACGCCCAGGGCGATGAGTGTGATCAGCAACCCGCGGTGCCGCGGCGGCTTCGGCGGCACGCCGGGCGGGTAGCCGCCCGGGCCATACGGCGCCTGCCCATACGGCGCCTGGCCCTGATATCCCATCGGTGGCTGGGGTGCCGGAATCGGCTGTGGTTGAAAGCCAGGGTAACCAGGGTAATTGGTGTCAGTCATACCCAGATGGTACATCAGCTCTCGTTTATCAGCCACTTCGACCCACTTCACAGGTGCCTCACAAGGCAATACCCGCGTTTTTTCCAACATACCGGTATACTGAAGGCCTATGCCTGACATGAATGACGGAGAACGCCAGGCCGATCTTGATTGGCTTTACGGCACAAATGCGCGTCCGACCCCACCTCCCCCGGTGCTGCCACCACGCCGGGTAGCGCCCGAGTCACCTGTTGCACCCGATGCGCCCGCACCTTCGACCGGTGCTGCCCACAGGGGCGCAACCCAGGCCGACTTCGACTGGCTTTACAGGAGCGACGCCGCCGCGGAATCCTTCACGCCGGTGGGCAAGCGGATTGAGGCGGTGGCCGCACCGATCGCCACACCATTCATGCGGCCGCCCGTTCCGCCGGTCGCCCAGCCCGTCGCGCCACCGACCGCCCCCGCGCAAGTTGACGATTACTACGGCTACGACTACAGCGAGCCGGACGATGCCGGCTATTACGAGGACGAGCAGCCGCCCGTCACGCCCAGGGCCGCCAGCCCGAAGAAGACCGCGTCCCGGCGGCACAAGGCGGCCAGGCGGACGCTGACCGTCCTGCTGGTGATATTGGCCCTGATCGTGTCGGTCGCCGGCTACTATCTGTGGCGCGTCACAAGCACCATGTGCTCGGTGACCAACGGCGAGCACTGCAACGTCGGAAGCGTCATTTCCGTGATCGGTGGTCTGGGTGGCGGCAACAACCAGAACCTGGTGCCGCTGAAGACCGACGCCAACGGCCGCACGAATGTGCTTCTGCTGGGCACCAGCGACGACCGGACCGACCCGGGTGGCGGCAACTGGCTGACCGATTCGATCATTGTCGTGTCGCTCAGCCAAACCGACAAAAACGCCTTCATGATCTCCATCCCCCGCGACATGTGGGTCAAATACCCCAAGACGTGCGATGTCGGCAATTTCGGCAAGGTCAACGCCGCCTTCTACTGCAACGGGGCCGGTGACAAGGCCAGCATCGCCAAGCTCCGCTCCGCCCTGACGGCCACCATACCCACCTTCGAGCAGATCACCGGCCTGGACATCCAGTACGCCGCCGACCTCAACTACGCGGTGTTGGAATCCCTGACCAACGCCGTGGGCGGCGGGATCATGGTCGACTTGTATCCCACCGACCCGCGCGGCATCTACGACGTCAACACCGGCCTGAAGCTGCAGCCAAACAGCGTTAGGTGCAAGGGGCCTGGCATCACCCCCATGACATGCGGCCTTTCCACCGATCTGGTCATGGCGCTGGCCCGGGCCCGCAACAGCGACGGCGGATACGGGCTGGGGGGCAGCAACTTCAGCCGCGAGCAGAACCAGCAAGCCATCATCGTCGGGCTTTTGAAGCAGGCCAAAGAAAACGGCATTCTCACCAATCTTGCCGGCGTCGACACGGCCCTCCAGGGCATCGGGGACAACCTGCGCAGCACCTTGCCGGCCGATGCGATACCGACGATGCTGGCGCTTGGCCAAGAGATACCGCCGAGTAGCTTCAAATCGCTGGACTTCGTCAACGCCAAGCCGGCATTGGTGACCACCGCCTACATGGGCGACCAGAGCGTCGTGATTCCCGCCTCCGGTTTGTACAACTATTACAACATCCAAAAGTGGATCGCCAAGCAGATATCGGCCGATCCGGCGGTGCTGGAGGGCGCCACAATCGACGTGCTCAACGCCTCCGGCACCCCCGGCAAGGCGGCTACCGCCGCCACCACCCTGACGAATCTCGGCTTCACCATTGGCACAGTGACCAACTACGCCACCAAGGTCACGGGCACCCAGGTCTACGACCTGACGTCCAAGAATCCCCAGACCTCCGCCGCGCTGGCCAAGCAATTCGGGGTGACCGTCACATCTGGCCCGCCAGACGGCTACAAGGCGGGTTCATCGACCGATTTTGTCGTCATCATCGGCACCTGAGGTCACCACAACCTGGGTGACGGGCAAGCCGGAATTGGCACCGAAGTCGAGACCCGATGGTGGGCGTCCGGCCTGGACGACGGCCACCCCGAGCACCGCGATCATCGCACCGTTATCGGTGCAAAGCCCCGGCCGGGGACGGCGTAGCGTCAGCTTGTTGGCATCGCAGCGCTCCTCCAACAGTCCGCGCAAGCGAGAGTTGGCCGCCACTCCCCCGCCCAGGATGACCTCCGTCACGCCGTAATGGCGGGCCGCATCCACCGTTTTGGCTGTCAGCACGTCGGCCACAGCCTCCTGGAAGGACGCGCAGACATCGGCGACAGGCACGTCTTCCCCCGTCGACTCCCGCTGCTCCACCCAGCGCGCCACTGCCGTCTTCAATCCCGAGAAGGAAAAGTCGAAGCGATGCCACTCCAGGTCTTTTTTCGATGTCAGCCCGCGCGGGAAGTGGATGGCTGACGGGTCTCCGCCGGCCGCCGCCTGGTCGATCACGGGACCGCCCGGATAACCCAGGCCCAGCAGGCGGGCCACCTTGTCGTAGGCCTCGCCGGCGGCGTCGTCGATCGTCGAGCCGAGCTCTTCGATGTCGCCCGTGATGTCGCCCACCCGCAGCAGCGACGTGTGACCGCCCGACACCAGCAGCCCCAGGCTGGGCTGGGCCAGCGGGCCGTGCTCAAGCATGTCGACACCCACGTGGCCGACCAGGTGGTTCAAC
>WRFI01000116.1 GCA_009778875.1 Propionibacteriaceae bacterium
ATGGGCCGACCCGACCTACTACTGGCACTACAACAACCCAGACTTCCAAAAGCTGATCGCGCAGGCCGACCAGACGCTGGACCAGACGCAGTATGTCGACCTGATGAAGCAGGCGGCCAAGATCTTGTCGACGGACGCGGCCGGTGATTTTCTGTGGCTGCTGCCCAGCATCATCATCGCCACCCCCGACATCAGCGGCATCCCGGCCAACGCCGTGACCGAGAGCTTCGACCTGACCGCGATCGCCTCAAAGAGCGGGTAGGTGGTGTCAATCGCGCGAGCCTTGCTGCGGCGACTGGCCGTTTTCGCGGCCAGCTGGCTCGTAGCATCGGTCGTGGTGTTTGGGTTGATCAACCTGCTGCCCGGCGATGTCGCCGGCGTCATCTTGGGCTCGTCCGCCAAGCCCGCTGACATTGCCGCGCTGCGCCAGCAGATGGGGTTGGATTTGCCAGCGCCGCTTCGCTATCTGCACTGGCTGGGAGGCCTGTTGCACGGTGATTTTGGGCGCTCCGCGATTGGCGGTTGGCCCATCGGGCCACAGATGGCTTCGACACTGGGAGTGACGTTTTCCCTCGTCTTGCTGTCGATGATAGTGGCCGTGGCGGTGGCTCTGCCGCTTGGTGCCTTTTCGGCCATGCGCCGCCGCCGGGCGTCCGGCGCGGTCGTGTCAGGGCTTTCGCAACTGGGCATGTCGGTGCCGGCTTTTCTGGTTGGCCTGGCTCTGGTGCTGCTGTTTGCCGTCAAGCTGCATTGGCTGCCGGCCAGCGGCTACACGCCGCTGACGCAGGATCCGCTCGACTGGTTGCGCCGGCTGGTGCTGCCAGTGTTGGCGCTGGGAATCGTCCAGGCGGCGGTGCTGGTGCGCTATGTGCGCGGGGCGTTCGTCGACGTGCTGAGCCAGGACTATTTCCGCACCGCCCGGGCCGTCGGTTGGACAAACCGGCGGGCGCTCATGCGCCATGGCGTCCGCAACGCCGGGCTGCAGATCATCACCGTCATCGGCCTGCAACTGGCGACGCTGCTGGTCGGCGCCGTCGTCATCGAGAGCGTCTTTGTGCTGCCCGGCATGGGCAAAATGCTGCTTGACTCGGTGGCCACCCACGACCTGCCGGTGGTGCAGGCCATCGTCATGGTGCTGGTGACTCTGATCCTGGCTATCAACGCCGTGGTGGACATGGCCTATGCGGCCATCGACCCCCGGCTGCGGTCGCAGACCTCGACCGGCCCGGACGAGGGGGCGGACGAATGAGACGTTTGTCGCTCTACGCCGGCGCCGCCCTGGTTGGGCTGGTGTTGCTGCTGGCCGTCGTGTCGTTGTTCTGGACGCCCTTCGACCCGACCCACGTTGACCCGGCCGCCCGGCTGCTCGGACCCGGCTGGCCCCACCTGCTGGGGACGGACGGCTTGGGCCAAGACATTTTCAGCCGCATCCTGGTGGGTGCGCGCGTGTGCATTCAGGTGGGTGTCATCGCGGTGGCGATCGGTTGCGTCATCGGCGTGCCGCTGGGCATGGCGGCGGCCGCCTCCCGCTCGTGGCCGGGCCAGCTGATCATGCGGGCGGCCGACATCGTCTACGCCTTCCCGGCGCTGCTGTTGGCCATCTTGCTGGCGGCCGCCAAGGGTGGGGGTTCGATTCTGACGGCCATGACGGCCATCGGTATCGCCTCTGTGCCAGCGTTCGCCCGCATCGTCCGGGGCTCTGCGCTTCAGGTCTTGAGCCAGGACTATGTGCTGGCCGCCAGGGCGTCGGGCATCGGCCCGGTGCGTATCGCGGTCACCCATGTGGCGCCCAACATCGCGCCCGTGGTGTTGGTGCAGGCATCTGTCAGCTTTGGCCTGGCGATCCTGGCCGAAGCGGCCCTCAGCTATCTCGGGCTGTCGGCACCCCCCGCCACGCCAACTTGGGGACGCATGCTTTTCGAGTCTCAGCAATACATCTTCAGCAACCCGAGCCTGGCGCTTTGGCCCGGGGTGTTCATCGCCGCTGCGGTGCTGGGCTTCAACCTGCTCGGCGACGGGCTGCGCGACCGCTTCGACCCCACCTTGGTGGAGGTGCGGTGATGCTTGAGCTTCAGGGTGTGAGTGTCGAGTTTGGCCGGCACCGGGTGCAGGCCGTCCGTGACGTCAACCTGGAGATTTCGGGCGGGCAGCGGCTCGGGCTGATCGGCGAGTCTGGCTCGGGCAAGACGGCCTTGGCGCTTGCCATAATGGGTTTGCTGCCCGAAAATGCCCGCCTGACGGGCTCCATCCGGTTCAATGGGCGCGAGCTGGTGGGCTTGCCGGACGAGAAGTTTTCCCGGCTGCGCGGCGACGCCATCAGCCTGGTGTTTCAAGAGCCGATGACGGCTCTCGACCCGACCATGGCGGTGGGCATGCAGGTGGCGGAGGTGCTGCGTCTGCATTACGTGCGCAACCCCAAGGACGCGGCCAAGTATCGCGTCGACGCGTCGCATATCGCCGCCGGCGCCCGTCAGCGTGTCCTGGCGATCTTGGAGGAGGTCGGGGTTCACGATCCCCAGCGGGTGGCGGCCAGCTTCCCGCATCAGCTGTCTGGCGGCCAGCGCCAGCGGGTGCTGATAGCGATGGCGCTGATCAATCGTCCCGAACTGGTCATCCTGGACGAGCCGACAACCGCCCTGGACGTGCGGGTGCAGGCCCAGGTGTTACGCCTGATCGGCAAGGAGTTGACGGCCAGTGGTGGGGGGGCCGCCTGCCTGTTCATCAGTCATGATCTGGCGGTCGTCTCGCAGGTCTGCGACGAGGTCGCCGTCATGTATCGGGGCCGCATAGTTGAGCAGGGCAGTGTGCGCCAGATCTTTTTGAGCCCCGAACACCCCTACACCCACGCCCTGGTGGCGGCCGCCCGCGGGGATGTCGCACCGGGCGAGCGCCTGCCCGTGCTGGAGGATTTCGGGGTGGACGATGAGTGATTTCGACGTCCGCGGGGTCAGCCGGGTCTTCGGCAAAGGCCAGTCCCGGGTGGTGGCGGTTGACAACGTCACCTTGTCTGTTGAGCCGGGCCAGCGCGTGGGCATCGTCGGGGAGTCCGGTTCCGGCAAGTCGACGCTGGTGCGACTGATGGCCGGGCTGTTGCCCGTCACCGCAGGGGACATTGAGTTTGGCGGGCGCTCGATCACCGGCGGGAAGGAGAGCGACCTGGGCTTCCTCCGCAGCCAGGTGGCGATGGTCTTCCAGGACCCGCGGTCGTCCCTCGACCCCCGCATGCGGGTGGGGCGCACCATCACCGAGCCTTTGCGGTCACCGCTGCTGGACGGCTGGGACCGCGCCGCGCGGGTCGCCCGCTTGACTGAAGTCATGACGAAGGTGGGCCTGGACCCGGCCATCGCCGACCGGTACCCACACGAGTTTTCCGGCGGCCAGCGTCAACGGATCGCCATCGCCCGGGCGTTGGCGCCCAGCCCGCGGGTCCTGATCGCTGACGAGGCCACCTCGGCGTTGGACGTCTTCACCCGGAATCAGATCCTCAACCTGATCGTCGACCGGGTTCGAGATGATGGCCTGACGCTGATTCTCGTGAGCCATGACCTGGCTGTTGTCCGTCATGTTTGCGATAGCGTTCTTGTCATGCGGGCCGGGCGGATCATCGAGGCCGGTCCGGCGGAGCAGATCTACGACCACCCGGCCGACCCCTACACACGTCAGCTGGTGGCGGCGATACCAAAGTTGCGCCTGTGACACGTAAGATCGTTTCAATGAAAGCCCTTCTTCTTGAGAACATTCACCCTGACGCGGCAACTGCTCTGCGCGCCGCCGGATACGAAGTCGAAACGCGAACCGGTTCGCTTGCCGGGGCGGAATTGGCCTCGGCCCTGGAGGGTGTGTCGTTGCTGGGAATCCGGTCGAACACCAAGCTGACGGCTGACGTCATCAAAGCTGCGCCCGAGGAACTTTTGGTCATCGGAGCGTTCTGCATCGGCACCAACCAGATTGACCTTGACGAGGCCAGATCTCGCGGCATCGCCGTGTTCAACGCGCCTTACTCGAACACGCGCAGCGTCGTCGAGCTGGCCATCTCCGAGATCATCGCGCTGTCCCGCCGCCTGGGCGACAAGTCGATGCAGATGCACCAAGGGGTTTGGAACAAGTCGGCGGAGGGTTCGCATGAGGTTCGCGGGAAGAAGCTCGGCATCGTTGGCTACGGCAACATCGGGTCGCAGCTCTCGGTGGTGGCCGAGGCGCTCGGCATGAGCGTCATGTTCTATGACATCGCCGACAAGTTGGCGCTCAGCAATGCCAAGCGGGCCACCGAACTGGACAAGCTGCTCGCCAAGTCCGATTTCGTCACTTTGCATGTGGACGGCCGCCCGGGCAACGCCGGGTTCTTCGGGGCACCCCAGTTCGCGGCAATGAAGGACGGCGCGGCATTCCTCAACCTGTCGCGCGGTTTCGTCGTGGACATCGACTCGCTGGCCGAAAACATCAAGTCCGGTCACCTCAGTGGCGCCGCGGTGGACGTCTACCCGAGCGAGCCGAACAATGGCCAACCGTTTGTCAGCCCGCTGCAGGGCGTTCCCAACGTCATCATGACGCCACACGTCGGTGGTTCGACGCAGGAGGCCCAAGTCGACATCGGCCACTATGTGTCAGCCAAGTTGATCGACTACATCGCTGGGGGCGCCACGCTGATGAGCGTGAATCTGCCCAACGTGGGCGCGCCGGAAGTGCACGGGCGCCGCGTCACCCACATCCACCGCAACGTGCCTGGTGTCATGGCGAATCTGAACGCGGCGTTGTCCGGCCACCAGGCCAACATCGCCTTCCAGGCACTGGCCACCGAAGGTGAGATCGGCTACGCGATCGCCGATGTGACCGCCGCCGAGCCCGGCCTGCTGGCCACCCTGGCGGCCATACCAGACACGATTCGCGTGCGCCTGGTCTGACATCCGCCGGGCTGTTCGTTTTGCGTCGGTGCACTATCGTAGTGGCATGACCGTAGCCTCTGAACTCACCATTTTCCCGGCCGTTGACATTCTGGGCGGCCGGGCCGTCCAGTTGGTCCGGGGGAAGCAGGAGAGCGCCCGCGACTTCGGCGACCCGGTCGAGGCGGCCGTGCGGTGGTCCGGTGTGGGGGCCAAGTGGCTGCACGTGGTGGACCTTGACGCAGCTTTTGGGACGGGCGATAACTCGGCGATCATTGCCGAGATCGCGGCGACTGTACCAGCGCATGTCGAGACGTCTGGGGGGCTGCGCAGCGACGCGGCGGTCGATCGGGCGCTGGCAGCCGGGTGCGTGCGGGTGTCGGTGGGAACCGCCGCGGTCGAGAACCCTGAGTGGTGCATGTCGCTGTTTTCGCGGCTTGGTGACAAGGTGGCCGTCAGCCTCGACGCGGCCGGCGATGCCCTGGCGTCGCGCGGTTGGGTGCAGGCCTCGGGCAGCCTTTATGAAACACTCGGGCAACTGGCCGACGCCGGGTGTCAGCGGTTCATCGTCACGGACACCGAGGCTGACGGCACCTTGACCGGCCCCAATCTGGAGCTGTTGGGCGCCGTCTGCGCGCACCTGGGCTTGGGGGAGGACGGACGTCCCCGGGCGGCCGTCGTGGCCAGCGGCGGGGTCTCCACACTTGAACACATTGTGCAGTTGCGCGGGCTGACATCCATCGGCATTGACGGGGTGATCGTCGGCACCGCTTTGTACACGGGCGGAATTGATCTGGCCGATGCCCTCAGTGCGGCCAGCCAATGACGTAGAATTGACCCGATTCCCCAGCCAGTTCGAGCGAGAAGAGATGCACCATGAGCGGTCATTCCAAGTGGGCGACGACGAAGCACAAGAAGGCAGCCATTGACGCGAAGCGCGGCAAACTTTTCGCCAAGTTGATAAAAAACATCGAAGTCGCGGCCCGGGTTGGCGGGGGAGACCCCGGCGGAAATCCGACCCTCTACGACGCCATCCAGAAGGCCAAGAAAAACTCCGTGCCGGCCGACAACATCGACCGGGCAGTCAAGCGTGGGTCGGGGGCTGAGGGCGGTGGCGCCGCTTACGACACCATCATGTACGAGGCCTACGCGGCCGGTTCCGTGGCCATCCTGATCGAATGCCTGACCGACAACCGCAACCGGGCCTTCGCCGATGTGCGCATCGCGGTGACACGCAACGGCGCCACGCTGGCCGACGGCGGGTCGGTGCAGCGCTTGTTCTCCCGCAAGGGTGTCATTGAGGTGGCGAAGAAGCAGGAGGGCCGCACGATCACCGAGGACGACCTGCTGGAAGCCACGATGGATGCCATGCCAGAGGAAATCAACGACGAAGGTGAAGGCTTCACCCTGCTGACCGACGCCCCCGACCTGGTCGACGTCCGCAAGGCCATCCAGGCCGCCGGGCTCGACTACGAGTCGGCCGATGTCGTCTTCTGGCCGTCC
>WRFI01000117.1 GCA_009778875.1 Propionibacteriaceae bacterium
ACTGAGCTTGGACGGTCACCGCCCGATCAAGGACTTCGACGTCCTGGGCTTCAGCCTTTCCAGCGAACTGACCTACACCAATGTGCTGGAGTTGCTCGACCTGTCGGGCATTCCGCTGCATTCGGCCGATCGCGGCTTGGACGATCCGCTGGTCGTCGCGGGCGGTCACTGCGCCACGAACCCCGAACCGATGGCCGGTTTCCTCGACGTCGTCGTCCTGGGGGACGGCGAGCAGGCCGTCCTGCAGTTGAGCGGCATCGTGCGCGACTGGTTGGCGGACGGCCGCCCAGGCGGGCGGGACGGCGTGCTGGAAACCCTGGCCCGCACCGGCCAGTTCTATGTGCCCAAGTTCTATGACGTGACGTACGCAGGTGGCGCCATCGCCGCCGTCAAACCGAACCGGGACGGTGTCCCGCCCCGCATCGCCAAACACACCTTGATGCGCCTCGACGATTGGCCATATCCGAGGCGTCCGATCGTGCCGATGGCCGAGACGGTGCACGAGCGCTACTCCGTCGAGATCTTCCGGGGCTGCACGCGGGGCTGCCGTTTCTGCCAGGCGGGCATGATCACCCGTCCCGTCCGCGAGCGCAGCAAGGCCGTCATTGAGGCGATGGCCGAGCAGGGCCTGGCCGCCACCGGCTATGACGAAATCTCGCTGCTCAGCCTGTCGAGCGCCGACCATTCGCAGATCGGCGAGATCGCCCACGAGATGGCCGACCGCTATCAAGGCACGCAGTCGGGTGGTGGCACGACCAGCCTCAGCCTGCCGTCCACCCGCGTCGACGTCTTCAATCTGGAACTGGCGCGGGAGTTGGCCCGCAACGGGCGGCGCACCGGGTTGACGTTCGCACCCGAGGGTGGCACGGCGCGGCTGCGCGACGTCATCAACAAAAACGTCTCGGAGGACGACCTGGTCGCCACTGTCGGCGCCGCCTTCGAGGCGGGCTGGCGGTCCGTCAAGCTTTACTTCATGTGCGGGCTGCCAACGGAGACGGACGACGACGCGGTGGCCATCGCCGCGCTGGCGCACCGCGTCATCGAAACCGGGCGCGCGATCACCGGGCAGCGCGACATCACCTGCACCATCAGCCTGGGCGTGTTCGTGCCCAAGCCGCACACGCCTTTCCAGTGGGTGGGGCAGGCCGACGTCGAAGCCGTCACCCGCCGCATCATCTTGCTCAAGCAGGCGCTGCGCGACGACCGCGCGTGCGGGCGGGCCATCACACTGCGCTACGGCGACGGCCGGGCGGCGCAGCTCGAAGGCCTGCTGGCCAGGGGTGACAGGCGGGTCGGCGACGTCATCGAGGCCGTCTGGCGCGCCGGGCAGACATTCGACGGCTGGCGCGAGAACGAAAACCTTGACCTGTGGGAATCGACGGCCAACCAGATTCTGACCGGCCAGGGCGTCGATTGGGCCTGGTTCACCACCCGTCCCCGCCAAAAGACCGAGGTGTTGCCCTGGGATCATCTGGACGTCGGCCTTAACCGGAACTGGCTGTGGCGCGACTATCGCCAGGCCGTCTTGGCGCAGCCGCTGGACGATTGCCGCTGGAGCGGCTGCGAGCTGTGCGGGGTGTGTACGCAGTTGGACACGGACATCGAGTTGGCGGCCGATCCGGGGTTCGTCTCGGGGCGCCCCCTGACGCGGAAGCGGGTGGTGGCTGGTGGCTAGGGACAAGCAGCCCGAGCAGCGACGCCCGCCCGAGGCGTGGATTCTGCTGCGCTACACCAAGCTGGGGCCGTCGCGGTTCATGAGCGCCCGGGATGTCGCCCGCGTCATGGAGCGGGCGCTCAAGCGGGCGGGCGTGCCCGTCGCCTATTCGTCGGGTTTCAGCCCGCACCAGCGCGTCTCGTATGCGTTCCCGGCGCCGACGGGGGCGTCGTCGCAGGCCGAATACATGCTCGTCGGCCTGGACGCGCCGATGCCGGCGAGTGAGGTGACGGTCAGGCTCAACCAGGCGATGCCCACCGGCATGGTGGTGACGGCGACGGGTACCGACAAGAGCCCGCTGCCGGCCCGGCTGGAGGTGTCCACCTGGCTGGTCGAGTGGGTGGACGGTCCGTCGCCGGGCGCGCTCGCCCGCGCGGTGGACGCATTCCTGGCGGCGGGGACGGTCGTCGTCGACCGGCGGTCCAAGAGCGGCGTCAAACAACAGGACGTGCGGGCGGCCGTCATCGAGATGACGGCCTCGCCGGTGTTGACGATGACGCTGCGCCAAGACGAGCCGCTGATCCGTCCCAGTGACGTGCTGGCGGGCTTGGGCTTGGGCGAGTGCGGTCCGATGTCGTTGACCCGCCAGTGGCAGGGCAATCCGGCGTGACGCGCGGGCATCCGGCTTCCTTTGCCGAGTGCGGCTAGGCGGCGGATTTGGCCGTGCTCAGCCGCTCGTCGAGCCAGATCTTGATAACGGCCTGGCGGGCGACTCCAACTCGCCTGGCCTCCTTGTCCAGGGAGTCGATCATCCATACAGGAAGGTCGACGTTGACTCGCTTGGTTTCTTCGCCCGGACGACGAACCGACGACAGGTCGACGTATTCGACCATGTCTTGCTCGCCCTCGTCGAATACCCGGTCGAACTCTTCAGCGCTGACCGCCTTCATATAATGTCACCTCGATTCCGTGCGCTCGTCTGACGGAGATGATCCGGATGGAACTGTCCCGCCATGTGATAACGGCCGAAAAGAGCTTGCCGTCGATCATTCCGGTCACGATCCATCGTTCCTCCGTTGTGGAATATCCCTTGATCTCCACTCTGTGAGCGTCATCCCAGAGCCGCTGGGCCGTCATGAAGTTGATGCCGTGTTTCGTCAGGTTCGTCTGGCTTTTGTTGCTGTCATACTCGAACTCCACAACCGCACCTCCATCATTCCATTATGATACCTTAAGCATACCGAAACAGCATCAAAGACGCCTGGCCGATCTCTAGTCGGCTTGCGCTCGCGTCTCGGCAGCCGCAGCGGTGTCGCCAAGGGCCTCGTAGACGTCGCCCAGCTTGAGGGCAATCGCCTTGCGCAGACCGGTCGCATTGGTGCCGCGTTCGATGGCCAGGTTGGCGTGGTCGAGCGCGGTGCGCAGAATCGCCGCGGCGCCGGTTACATCCTTCTGGTCGTTCAGGAACTGGCCGGCGATGTACTCCAGTCTTGCGGCAAAGTTTGGCTCGTCGGCCTCCATGTAGGCGTCGGCCCCGGTCAGGGCGGCTGAAATGGCCTCAGTCGGCCGTCCCAGATGCTCGAATGCCCCTACCCGCGTGTCGAGGACGGCGGCCACGTTGTGCTTGTTCTGGCCGGCGCGGGCCAACTGCTCGGCCCGGTCGAGGTCGTCAAGGCCGGTGGCATCGCCCGTCTTCGTCTTGACGAGACCCAGCCGGTCAAGCACGCCCGGAAGCACGAGTTGGTTGTCCACGGTCTCGGCGAGCACCAGCGCCCGTTGAAGGATCTCAAGGGCCACCTCGTTCTGGTTGTACGAGGCGTAAAGGTTGGCCTCGTTGACAAGCATTTCGGCAGCACGGTCGGGCATCCCGGCGTCTTGATACTGGCGGGCGGCCTCGTCAATGAGGTTGGGGTTGGTGCGGGCCATTCGGTAGCTGCGCAGGTGGGCGACCCGCGCCTCGTCGAACTGGCCGGCGTGCAACATGGGCTCAAGAACTTTTGATAACGCACGCTCGGGTTCTTCGGCGCAGGAATGAGGCCCTTCATAGTCGCCGTTGATGATCTCATCAACCAGCCGCAGGGCCTCGGCCTCATCGCCGACGGAAACGGCAAAGCCGGCCAGGCCGCTTCGGGTGCAGGCAGCGCAGTTGCTGTAGCGGTCGCGCGGGGTGGCCAGGAACTGACGGTGCAAATCCTTTGCCTGGTCAATCAGGCCGGTGTTGTCAGCGTAATGCCATCGCGCCCAGAGCACGCCCTGCAGGCCAGCGTTCGCTTGTCTGTAGTGGGCTTCCATGTCATCGAGAGCCACCTCGATCTGGGACCGCGAGAAGATTGGTGAGCCGACCAGCGCGTCGATTGCCCATTTGTAGTGCCACAGCACGTCGCCGCGGGGCGAGCCGGCAAAGCGGGCGGGATCTTGGTCGTTTTTGGCCAGGCACCAGGCGAAGGACGACAACTGGGCGTCCGTGTCACCCGTCATCACGGCGCAGTTCGTGAGCGCCATTCGGGCCTTGAACTGCAAGTCCTCGTCGCCGATCTCGTCAGCCAAGGCGACCGCTTCATCGATGACGGCTCGCTGCTGCGGGCCATACCACAGTCTTTGTTCCTCGGCCAGAAGCGTTTCGACTTGAGTTCGTGCGTCATCCATGCCGACCAACTTTAGCGGTAAGTTCCCCTCCATTCCCCTCCTTTGGAGGTGGCGGCAAAGTCGACGGGGCGGTTCCATAAATTCCCCTCTGGGGAGGGGTGGCGGCGGAGCCGACGGGGTGGTCTTAAATTCCCCTCTGGGGAGGGGTGTCGGCGGAGCCGACGGGGTGGTCTCAAATCCCCCCCACAGGGGTGTCGCGAAGCCGACGGGGTGGTCTTTCAATTCCCCTCTGGGGAGGGGTGGCGGCGGAGCCGACGGGGTGGTCAGGCCGCAGGGCAGACAGCGGGCGTTAGGCGAGGCTTGGGCGGGTTAGTGATGTTTCAATTCCCCTCTGGGGAGGGGTGGCGGCGGAGCCGACGGGGTGGTCAGGCCGCAGGGCAGACAGCGGGCGTTAGGCGAGGCTTGGGCGGGTTAGTGATGTGGCTTGTTCGGGTGGCAAAGCGCGTAGTTTTGCCAGGAATGGTGACATGTCGGATCGTTTGGCGGGGTCGACGAGGGCGGCTTCGTCGGGGCGCAGCAAGGTCACCCCGATCAGTTGGATGTGCCCGTTGGGTTGGATGAAGTCTTCGGGGATGGCGGGTACGTTGACGTCTAGGCCGACGGAGACGACACCGCTGGTTGACCAGTCTGGGGGTGCGGTGGGGCAGGGGACATCGAATCGGGCGGCGTAGCGTTGTTCGAGCGCGATCTGGTTGCAGACTCCTCGTAGCACGTCGATTAGCCAGCCGGTGGGTGTGCCGCCGGTAAACCCTTGGGATGCCAGGTACATTTCCCGGCCTCTTCCTTCGGGTTGGCCAGGTACGGGGTCGGGGTCGGATAGGCCGTCGGAGATGACGACCCCGTAGGGGGCACCTGAGGGGACGATCATCGCATATGATTCGGGGCCGGCTTGCCAGGTTTTTGCGTCTGCGGGATGGATTTGGCCGATACTGCCGAGCTTGTCGTAAAGGTTTTGCCGACCGTCTTTGATGTCTTGTTCCAGCCCGCCACCCAACAAGCGCCGACCCTCGGCCAGCTGGGCTTTCAACCAGCCCGGGGTATGGGCCTCATCCCGGGGAAACCGCTCAAAATCACGCACAAACATCTGCGGGGAAACCGAATGAAAATCATCAGCCGGGAACTCGTCGTAGACGAATTTCACATCCACGGCCTGCGGACGCGTGATCGTCAACGTGAAACCAAACCATGTACCCAGGCCAGGCGTGTACATGGCGGCCCGCAGGGTGCGACACCAGTCTGACAAGTCTTTGTGGCGCGCCCGGAAATGTGCCTGTGAGAACGCGGTTTGCCCGCCAACAGTCCGGAGATAGTGGAAGAACATGCTGTTGCCCGCTGCCGAGGCTTGGAACGTCAAAGTATCCCAGTCTGGATCGGCGACCTGGTAGATCCATGCTGCGATACTCGAAATCAGCTCTTGTTGACTTTGCATGGCTGTGGCATCGAGGCTCATATCGTCACTTATTCTTAATCGGCACGTTCTTGGGCGTCCCGTTGATGGTCGATGTGACATCGTATCCTTCGGGCTTGGGGTTGATCTCGTAGTCTTGGCCTTTGAACCTGGTCGGCGTCATGGGGGCGTGATCGGCATAGGTGACCTGAATGTCCACATCGGTGACTGTCCCGTTGTGGTCCAGTGCAGTGCGCCATTTCGTTTCGATCGTGTAGAAGTCCCCGCCTGCCCGGTTCACGCCTTTCGCGGCTTGGGGGGTGAGGTTGACGAATTCTGAGCCGCCGCCGAACTGGCTTCCATCCAAATGGCCGCCGTCATATCCGGGGCCCCCACTGCGCCCGACTTTGCCGGTCACGGTGCTGTTGACGATATCGGGGCGCGCGTCAACGCCGAGACCAAGATTGTCGGTGTGGAACAAGGTGGTACGGCCCAGTTCATCAGTGACGAACACATGATCATAGTTTAACCCCGGCACCGGGTCTTTGATCCTGGGTCACCAGAAACGCACGCAAGCCAACCAGGCTACGTGTTGTCGCCGTCTACGGGCATCGGCAGAGCATGGGTCACCACGGGCTTGCCCGTCAGTTGGGTCATCAGCG
>WRFI01000118.1 GCA_009778875.1 Propionibacteriaceae bacterium
CCCCTCCTAAGGAGGGGAATTTTTATTTGACGCGTCTTGTATCATTCAAGAACAGTGCTTCTAAGGGGGTTCGAGGATGAAGAATCGGTTTGCTCGGCGGTTGATCGCTGGTTTGGCTGGTGCAGGGTTGGCGATCGGCGGCCTGGTTGCGCCCGCCGCTCTGCCTCCAGCCATGGCGGAGGACGTCAGCCTGTCCAGCCTGACGGTTGACAACACGTACTCGGACATCATGTACGCGCCGGACGGCCAGACGCCGCTGGACGTTGACAACTCGACCACCAACAACATCGTGCCGTCCGGTGGTACCGCCAAGTGGGCGGTGACCTTCACTCCCAGTGAGGCTGGATCAGTGACGCTGACCGCCACTCTGCCGGCAGGCAACCGGTTTGACTCCGCCGCCGTGATCGCCAGCTGCCCCGGCACCGGTTCCGTGTCCGCGGCCGGCAACGTGGCCACCTGTCAGGTGGACGCCGCCACGCCAGACACCCAGCAGTGGAACCTGTCGGCCACCGTTTCCGGGGCCAACGGTTCAGATCTGAAGCTCAATGTCACGGGCGGCGGCATGGAGGCCAACTCGTCACCCCTGGTCTTCTACGGCGTGCCCCGGTTCAATATCATGGCGTCGTACACCAACACCAAAGCCGTGGCCTCGGCCGATGGCGTGGCCATCGGCTTGTCCGTGTACGTCTGGGCGCCGATCGATCCCGTGAACGGGCTTAAGGGCCTGGAACCGCTAGCCGACAGCTTCGACATCAAGATCAAGGCCTTGAACCTACCGGCAAGCTGGACGCTGCTCCGTGCCGGCACGGGCGGCAATTCGAATCTGCCGAGCACCACATCTGGCCTACCTGGAGCCGGCCCCCAGACCACGGGAACCGGGCCCGCCAATGTGACAAACACCGGCCACCTTGTCGCCACCGTGGTTGACAAGGATCAGGGCATCGTCAATGTCAACGTGAGCGGTGCCGACACCACGGCTATTCGCTATCCGACCCAGGACGGCAATGGCACCGCCCTGCCCAAGGACATGGCATTCGTCGTCGCTTTTCCCATGCAGTTCTTTGTGCCAGCCGCAGATATTCCGGTTGGCAGCAGCACGAACAACATCCAGGTTGTGGAATTCGACCCGTCCTCGCTCTCGGGTCAGTCCAACTATGGCGACTTGATCGCACCAAATCAGCAGCCGGGCGCCGCTCTATTACCGTTCGCAAACATTAACAACACGCCCACCGCCAACGGGGTGAGCGTGGGACTCAGCAATAATCCGGATGCCGCGCTCAACACGGTCAGCGGAGTGTCGTATTTCTTTCCGGGAACAACGACGGTGTTCCCTGAATGGTCCACCGGTACCACCGGCACAGGCCCGCTTTACGGAGATCAAGAGTTCGACATCAACAGCCTGAGCGTCTCGAATAACAGTCCGGCAGGTGTTCCAATCACCGGGATCGTGCAGTGCATGGTGTGGGACCCATCCCTTGTCAGCTTGAGAGGCCCAGCGACGAGCTACAGTGCCACGTATCCCCTGGACGTCATCGAGTACGGTGTGATCACTTACTCGGGAGCGATGGTTGCGGGAACCGCGACGGACCACTGCGGAATGCCTGACGACAACAGTCCGGATTTCTTCGACACCCTGGCTGCGGCTGAAGCCTATGCGGCCACCCAGGGCGGGCAGGTGAATGCTCTGCGCATGCGCACTGCCACCACAATGAACACGGGCGGGTCGACGAATCTGGCACGGATTCCCATGGTTCGGTCCGCCAGCCCTTCCAGCGTGGCTCCGGGCACGCACATCCCGTTGTCATTCGCTCTGGGACAAACCAGCAATGGTTATTACATCAAGAGCCTGATTCAGCAGGCCTTCGTAGCCGACGTCAGACTTGACAGCACGGTCTCCATCTCCGGCGCGGCCGCTGGCGTGGCCAGTATCCAGCCTGGTCAAACTCAGGTGGTGACCGTCCAGCCAACGGCGACGGCGCCCTACTCGTCCGCCACGCTGTCGCTGGACAACGTGACCGTGTCCGTCACCGTCCCCAAGACGCTGACGGTCACCGGAGGGACGGCCCAGTCCGGCGGCGCGCCAGCCGAATACTCCGCGGTAACCGACGATCAGGGGACGACGCTGACGTTCAAACTCGGCACTGTGACCGCCGGTCAGGCCTTGCCGCCGCTGAGCTTCGAGGTGGTGGGGGCGACGCGCGTGGCGATGCCCACTTCGACCGCGCAGGTGACCTCGGTGATGGCCTCCAACCCGGCCAACGGCCAGGATGTCAAGTACCGCACGGCGGGGGCGTCGTTCGTGGTCAACGCCCCGTCCATCTTCGGCTTCGGGATGGCCCAGTCGACGGCCGCCCTGTTCCCGGGGATATCGCAGCACTATGACATTTCCATCTACAACACCGCCTCGACAGATGTGACTGGCCTGTCTGGAGCTATAGTCTTGCCGTTCAACGGCGACGGACGGGGCACCGAGAATCTCACGTCAGCCATGGTTTTGGCGACCGCGACGTGGCCATCGGGTGCCCCGCCGCTCGTGCTGTATCGCACCGCGAACCCGGCTAGCACCATGCTGGCGGACGTGCAGCAAAGGGCGAATGCCGGCACGGACGTGCTCGGCACCGGCCTTGAGGCGCTTAAGTGGAAACCATCAGGCTCCCTCAGCCCAGTGAGTGCGACGGGCATTGGCTGGCACATCGACACGGTTGCTGGCGGTACAACGGCCGGCATCTACACGATCAGCATTACGTTGTCAGACCTGGAGTTCTCACAGCCAACCGGTGCGCTGGGCATGGACATCACCGGCCTGGTCTACACCCCGGATGGGTCGATGGCGCAGGGCCGCGTCGGTCAGAGCCTGAAAAAGGCCACATTTTCCTCGGCCGGTGTAGCGGGCACCGTCTACCAAGACACGAACTTCTCGGGCACGCTGGACGCCGGTGATCAGAATCTGGCCGGGCAGACGGTGACGCTGAGCGGCTATTCGTTCAGCTCCGACGGGGCTGACAATAACGCCGCTCTCACCGCCGACGACCTCGCGGCTGGCGCGGCGACACTCGAGGGGGACGACGTCTGGTGGCCGTCTGCCACCGTGACAACTGGCACCGATGGCAAGTACAGCTTCGCCACCCTGCCAGCGGGCCGCTGGGTGTTGACCACCACACCGGCCATTCCCGGCGTCGGCTTCGTCCCCAACGCCGATGCTCCGCTGACCGTCTTCACCACCCATGTGCAGCCCGTCGACGACAGCGACGACCTGGTGACTGTCCAGAACCTGGGCTTCATCCAGCTGACAGCCCCCACCCTGCCGAACTTGACCGTCAACCCGGTGCCGCAGGACACCCCAGTAAAGGTCCAAGCCGCCGGGGTGTGGGACACCCACGCCGTCTACACCACCACTGCCACCGTGACCGGCGGCGCGACCACCGGAACGGCCAGCCTCAACCCGGCCACCGGCGAGCTGACATTCACCCCGAACCCCACCTTCCACGGCACCGCGACCATCACCTATTCCGCGACGGACCAGGCGGGCCAGCAGGCCACCGCCGCGGTGACCGTCCAAGTAGTCGCAGCCCCCACCCTGACGGTCGCCTCACCTGACACGGCCAAGATCACCGTCACCGGCACGGCCGTCTTCGACAACCGGTTCACTTACGAAAAAGTCGACGAACTGAACCTGGCCAAGTGCACAGCCAGCGTCTCGCCCACCGGGTCGGCGTCCGTCGACGCCACCGGCAAGGTGACGTTCGCCTCGACAACCCCCGGCACGTACACCATACAGGTCACCTGCCAGGACGACATGGGCACCCCGGCCGGCCCGGTGACCAACACGGTGACCGTGGTGACGCCGCCGACATTGACGGCGGCCAACCCAGCCAACATCACCGTGCTTGAGGGTCAGACCGTGCAGTTCGCCAACCAATTGACCATAGACACGGCGAATGGTGTGCAGCCCGCCTCGTGTGACATCGTCAGCACGCCGGCGTCGGGCGCTACGGTCAGCCCGACCGGCCTGGTGGAGTACCAAAACGCGGTGTCGGGCACGTATGTCTTCGTCGTGACCTGCACGGACAGCATGGGTCAACAAGCGGCCTCCGTGACCAACACGGTGACGGTCACCCACGCCGAGCTGACCCTGGACGCCTGGGCCGTCCAAACAACCGGCGCGACCAGCCGACCGGTGCCGGGCGATCAGGTGACCTGGACGTTCCGGGTGATCAACACCGGCACCGCCGCCGTCCACAACCTGGCGGTGGCCGGCGCAACCTGCGACGACACCGTGCTGCAACCGGGCGAAACGACGCTGTGCACCACCACCAGCCAGCTCACCCAAGCCGACCTGGACGCCGGAACCGTCACCTCGGCCGAGGTGACCGCAACCGCCCTGGCCTTCTCCCACGCCGGCGACCAGCCGGTGGAGTCTAACTCGGTGACCAACCAGTTCCGTCCCACCCAGGTGGCGCTGGCCGACGTCAGTCAGGCCTTCGACCTGGCCGACCTGAACGGCAACAACCTCGGCGACCCGGGCGAGACGATCGACGTCACCATCACCGTCACCAACCTGGGCAACGTCACCCTGCACGACGTCGCCGCGGCAGGCGACTGGGGCGGGCAGTGCGCCCAGGCGACGCTCGCCCCCGGCGAGGTGCTGCAGTGCGCCACCAGCCACGTCGTCGCGAACGAAGACGTGACCGGCGTCAACCCGCTGGTCAACACGGTGACCGTCACTGCGCTGACACCGCAAAACGCGACGGTGGACGCCAGCCACCAGAAGACGGTGCCGCTGAACTATCTGGATTTGCCGACCCTGGCGCAAGTCGACTGGACGACGCCGCTGGCCCAGGGCGCCAGCGGCACCCTTGACGTGAAGACGGGCGGCACGTGGGACGACAACGCCACCTACACCACGTCGGCTAGCGTGGACGGCGGCGCGGCGGTCGGCACGGCCAGCCTGGACGCGGACGGCATACTGACGTTCACCCCCGACACCGATTTCGCGGGCGAGGCCACCATCCACTACACCATCACCGATCAGGCGGGCCAATCGTCCACCGCCACGGTGACGGTGCTCGTGCTGGCCAAGCCAATCGTGGCCAACCTCGAGGTGACGATGGGCGTCAACCAGAACACAACGATCGACGTGCTGGCCAGCGCCCAACTCGACGCGGCGTCCACGTACTTCGTGACTGCGGGCAACCCGGCGCACGGCACTGCGGCAGTCGTCGGCTCGCAGATCGTCTACACCCCGGACGATGACTGGACGGGTGCCGACCAGTTCGCCTACACGATCACCGATCGGGCGGGCCAGCAATCCAGCGCCACGATCACCGTAAAGGTCGCCGCCGCCCCCACGCTGGTGGTCGCCGACCCGGCGACACTGACGGTGCTGGTGGGCCAAACGGCGGTGTTCAACAACACGCTCACGGTCGACGGAACCTTCGGTGTAACGCCGGCCGGCTGCACGATCAGCCCCGCAGTGACCGGCGCCACCATCAGCAATGACGGGCGAGTAACCTTCCAGGCGACGACACCGGGCGATTTCGAGATCGTCTTCACCTGCCAGGACAGTCTGGGCCAGCAGACCCCGGAGGTGACGAACAAGGTTCATGTGCCGGCCACCGGCCTGGACTTGCAGGTTTCGGCGGAGTTGACTGCTGGTGACCCGGCCAAGCCGATGGCGGGCGACGTGGTCACCTGGACCTACACGCTGGACAACACCGGCCAGGCCCTGATCACCGACCTGGCTATAACAGGCGGTTCTGGCGCGGTCGGTGCCGTCAACTGCCCAGTCGATCAACTGGCTGGGGGCGAGTCGACAATCTGCACAGGCACCATGGTGCTGACGCAGGCCGATATCGACGCCGGTCTGGTGAGCCTACTTGGGGCGCAGGCCAAGGTCGTAGCGTATTCGGATGTCGATCCGCTTGAGGTGATCTCCAACTACGTCACGATGAGTTTCGAGTTGACCCAGGTGGGTTCGTCCACGACCTCCTTGACGGCCACCCTGGACGACACCAACGGTAACGAGCTGGGCGATCCAGGCGAGACGATCACCTACGAGACGGTGGTTGAAAACACCGGCAACGTGACGCTGCGAGACGTCCAGGTGACAGGCGACACCCTGGCCTGCCAGCCGGTGACGCTAGCCCCGGGCGAGACAACCACCTGCACCGGCCAATATGTGATCACGGCGGCCGACGTGCTGGGCGTCAGTCCCCTGACCAACACCGCCCAATCCACGGCGTCCACCCCGGCTGGCCAAACCGTCACCAGCACCAGCGAGACGACCTGGATCGACCTGAAC
>WRFI01000119.1 GCA_009778875.1 Propionibacteriaceae bacterium
GAAGGGACGCCGACGCGGTGGCCGCGTCAATGTCGCGTTGCACGCCCTCGTAATCGAGCTTGGCGACGGAGGTGACAAGGTGGCGCGTCACCGTGAAACCGGTGACGGCACCGGCCGCGTTCAAATCGATGCGCCAGACGTTGGCCGGACGGGGATGACCGTCGGGCAGGAGCGATGCGGCGCCCTCCGACAATGACGTGGGGTGCAGCGGTAACCGGACCTGCGGCGCGTAGTAGGTTTCGCCCCGGCGCCACGCTTCGGCGTCGATGGCGCCACCGGGGCGAACCCAGGCCGCGACATCGGCGATTGCGTACCAGACGCGGTAACCCGTGCCCAGCGGTTCGATGAACAACGCCTGGTCGAGATCCATCGACCCGGCCGGATCGATCGTCACAAAGGGGATGTCGATGGTGTCACGCTGGACCCCGTCGATCGGCCCGCCCGATGCCTCTGAGGTGGCTTCGGCCTCAACCTGGGTGGGAAAGGCGGACGGCAATTCCAGCCGCTGGGCCAACTGGGTTAGGCCGTCAACCAGCGCGGGCGGCACATCACCCAGAACGACCAACTCCCGATTCGGCATCCTTCGAGTCTAGTGTCGCGAAGCGCCGTAATTCCCCTCCGCAGAGGGGAATTGAAAGGACCACCCCGCCGGCTCCGCCGGCACCCCTCCCCAGAGGGGAATTCACTCCGGCAGCTCCGCCGTCACCCCTCCCCAGAGGGGAATTTAGGACCTACCGCTTTGGCGGCCGCCCTTACTATTTCGGCGTCGGTGACGTCCGTCGACCCGTCACCCCCGCCCGGGCCCGTCGGGAGGCCTGTGTTGACGGTTGAGCGGGCCGACAGGTGCACAGCGTCAACTCCAGCCTCCGCCAGGGCGGGGATATCCGACGGCCGGACGCCACCGCCCGCCATGACCTCCAGCCGACCGTTCGCACCCACCACCAGGCGCCTCAGCACATCAACACCGTCGATGCTGCGCGTCGCCCCACCCGATGTGAGAACCCGGCTGAAGCGCAATTGCGCCAGCGCGTCGATGCCGGCGTCCGCCCCGCCCGCGTTGATCACGACGTCCATGGCCCGGTGGCAGCTGACGTGCCCGGCGGCGGCGTCCCGAACGGCGGTCATCGCGCCCACATCAAACAGCGAACCTGCAGTGAGCGCCCCGAAGACAACGCCCGCCGCACCGTGTTCCATCGCCCAGGCCGCGTCGCGCACCATGACGGCGATCTCGCAAGCGTCGTAGACGAACGGCCCCGGCCGGCACCGTATCAGCACATGCACCGGCAGTCCGACCCCGGCCACCGATTCGATCAGGGCGGGCGACGGCGTCACACCCCCGGTGGCGCTCAAGGCCGAGCACAACTCGACGCGGTCGGCGCCGCCCGCCTGGGCGACCAGCGCCCCGGCGACGTCTTGGACGGCTATCTCGAGCGCCAGCTTCACAGCAGGACGGCTGTCAGGTCGGGGTCGGGCATGTTCTCGTCCCACGGGAACATGGGACGGGTGATGGCCTGCGGGTTCAGGCGCAGCAGGTCCTGGTCGACGCCGCCCGGCGTCAGGGCGAGCAGCCAGTCGGCGGCCATATCGAAAAGCTCCGGCTCCAGATAGCCGATCTTGTTCACGACGATGTCGGCCGCCCGGGGGTCGAGGCCGGCGGCCTCAAAGTCGGACAGCGTGTGGTACGGCTTGCGGCGAGTCGTGATGATCGCGCGGATGCCGCCGATTCGCACCACGGCCACCGGCCCGGACGTGTCGTCGCCATCCGTGAGGTGCTCGACGACGCCGGTCAGGCGGACGGGTCCGGCGTGAAGGTTGTCGATGTTCGCCCCGGCGTCCAAGCTCACCGGCGACCCGACGCCGGCTTCCCGGCAGGCCGCGACGGCCGCCGCGTCGAAGATCGACGCCACAATTGTGTTGGGGGCGGTCACCCCGGTCAGGCGGTGGTCGGCGACCAACCGGTGCAGGGCCCAGGTGACGTCGCCCGCCCCGCCGGCCGTCGGATTGTCGCCGGAATCCGAAATGAAGAAGGGACGCACCGGGCTGGCCAGGGCGGCGTCAACGCACTGCCCCAGGTCGCCGGTGGGGGCGACGAAGCAGAAGTCGCAGCGGGCGTCCCACCACTTGTGGGCCACCATTTCCGCGAGACGCTGGCAGGCCGCCGGGTCGTCGCCTTCAACCTCGACGACCGTCATGTTGCGCGGCTCGTCGCCCCAGGCGTAACCCACCCAAATCGACGCGTCGATGACGCCCGGTTGCACCTCGACCCAATAAAGCTCGTTGTAGATCGAGCGGGCCGGGTCGAGGCGCGTCGACGTCTTTTCGCCGGGCAGCAGCACCGGCACCGGCAGCCAGGCCTTGTGGGCGCGGCCGGGCCCCGGGTGAGCCTTGGTGCCGAGGCGGGACAGAAGCTTGAAGACGGCGCGTCGCTTTGTGAGGAAGGCGTCCTCGTGCGGGGCCATGCGATAGCAGGTCAAAAAGTCGACGTTTTCGACCAGCCGGCGCGACACGTTGCCGTGCAGATCCATCGACGCGGAGATCAGGACATCGGGTCCGACGGCCGCGCGGACGGCCGCCGCCAGGTCGCCTTCGGCGTCTTGGCGTCCGATGACGTTCATCGCGCCGTGGATGTCGAAATACAAGCCGTCGAGGGTGGTGTCACGCAATCGCCGCACCGTCTCGTCCTTGATGGCATCAAAAAAGTCTGGGTCGACCGGGCCTCCCGGCAGCGAGCGGGCATGCACCAGCGGCACCCAGCGGGCTGACTCGCGCAGGGGTTGGCCGGGGTCGAGAAAGTCGTAGTAGGCGAGCAGATCATCGCCGCGGCGCACAGTGAACGAATCCTCGCCGCTGACGTGCGGGCAGTAGGTGGACGCTTCGATCGACATGCCGCAAATCCCGACCCGGGGCAAGATGTCAGTTGTTGGTGGTGTCATTGTTGGTTCTCCAGATTGCATTTTAATATCACCGGCGATGTCAGTAGTGGCACAAAAGGCCGGGTGTTGTATCGTGATTGGCGGTTGGGCAGCAATGTCGCAAAGTCAGTTGACCGACTTTTCTACGTGCTGCCCATGTTCTATTTTTTTGAGAATTGAAAGGAGAATCATGCGATCATTGCCGATTCGTATCCTATCCGTCGCAGCCGCCGGCATGTGCGCGCTGTCCCTAACCAGTTGCGCAGGAGCGCCAACTACGTCACCGTCCAGTGGGGGGACGGAAGGCAAGTCCGTCAGCTACGGGATGATGCCGAGCCAGGGACCCAACTGGCTTGGCCCGTTCAACCCGGCCGACAAGATGATCACCGCGAACAGTTCGCTTCATCAACTGCTCTGGGTGCCGCTGTTTCAGTATGACGGCGCCTCCGGCACGATGGAGTGGGACAAGGCTGGATCGGTGGCGTCCGACTACTCCTTCAGTTCGGACGGGCTGACCGTGACTATCACGCTCGGCAGCTACAACTGGGCAGATGGCCAGCCGGTGACAACCCGCGACGTGGAGTTCGACTACAACCTGATCAAGTACAACACCGATCAGTGGGGCAGCTACAGCCAGGGGCTCTTCCCCGACAACGTGACGAACTTCAATGTCGTGGACGACACCCACCTGACGATCACCTTCGACAAGGTGTACAACCCCGATTGGATCGTCGCCAACCAGTTGACCTACCTGGTGCCGCTTCCCCAGCACGTCATGGACATCACCAGCGTGGGCGGCGCGGTCGGCGACAATGACCGCACAGCCTCGGGCGCTCAGGCCGTCTACAACTTCCTGCAGGACCAGGGCAAGGACATCTCCAGCTACAGCACCAACCCGCTTTGGCAGGCAGTGGACGGCCCCTACACCGTGCAGTCCTGGACCACTGACGGTGCCATCACCATTGTGGCGAACACCAAGTACACCGGCACAGACACCCCGGCCATCACGACGGTGAACTTCAAGCCGTACACGAGCGACGATGCCGAGATGAACGACGTGCGCGCCAAGGCCCTCGACTATGGCTACATCACGGCGGCCCAGATGGCTTCCCAGTCGCAGTTCACCGACCTCGGCTACCAGATCGTCCCGTGGGCAGGTTGGGGCGTCACCTACGCGCCTTACAACTTCGCCAACCCGACCACCGGCCCGATCTTCAGCCAGTTGTACGTGCGGCAGGGCCTGCAGTTGGCCATCGACCAGCCGACGATGGTTGACAAGATCTTCTACAACACGGCCACGCCGGACTACGGGCCAGTGCCCCAGGGCATCCCGAGCAGCTTCTTGTCGGATGTCCAGAAGAACAACCCGTACCCCTACGACATGACCAAAGCGGCCGCCTCGTTCACCGACAACGGCTGGACCAAGGGCAGCGACGGCATTCTGGCGTGCACGAATCCTGGCACAGGCTCGGGTCAGTGCGGTGACGGGATCGCCGCCGGCACCAAGATGAACCTCGATATCTACACCGAGAACGCCGATGTGACCACCAACGAGTGGAGCTACATCAAGTCGCAATGGCAGCAGATTGGCGTCAATCTGACGATCGACTCGACCACCAGCCAGAACGTGTTGACCAGGGCTCAGGAATGCAAGACCAGCAACGGTGCCACGTGCACATGGGACATGGTGTTCTTCGGAACAGCTGGCTCATGGTACTTCTCGCCGTACCCGACGGGCGATCACCTGTGGGCGGAAAACGTCAAGTGGAACTGCGGGCAGTACGTCGACCAGCAGGCCTTCGACCTGATCGCCGCCACGCTGACAAGCACCGACACGTCTGCCGGCCAGGCCTACTCGGCGTATCTGGCGCAGCAGTTGCCAGTGCTGTGGATGCCGATGCCCGCCTACCAGATCAGCGTGATCACCAGCGGCCTAAACGTCGGTACCCAAGATCCGGGCACCTCGTTCATGCCGCAGCGCTGGAGTTGGGCTTCGTAGCTCAAGGTATCTATATTGAAGTGAGGCAAGGTAGCCCTGGAGCCAACGGCTCCAGGGCTACGCCCCAACTATGGAGGTGATCAGTGGCTGAGGCGAATCCGGTGGCTGCGGTCGCCGAAGCGGACGTTCATCGTCGACCGTTCCGATCGTCGTTTTGGTGGTTCCTCATCAAGCGCCTGGCACAGGCCGTCCTCGTCATCTTGCTGGTCACTTTGATCGTTTTCACGCTCATGCACATCGCCATGCCGAACGGCCCCGGCGCCGGGGTGCTCGGCTTGCAGGCGACGGCCGACCAGATCGACAAATACAACCACGATCACGGTTTCGACCTGCCAGTGTGGCAGCAGTACCTCAACTATTTGGTTCAGATCTTTCACGGCGATTTCGGCGAGTCGTTCCAGCTGAACATGACGGTTGGCATGGCCATCGGCATAAGGCTGCCGAAGACCATTCTCTTGTCGGTGATCTGCATCATCGTCGCGCTGGTGGTCGCCATACCGATGGGCATTTTCCAGGCGACCAGGCGAGGCAAGGTCAGTGACTACATTCTGACGGGCGCCAACTTCATCGTCTACTCGACGCCGTCCTTCTTCCTCGGGCTCATCCTCATAATCATCTTCGCCCAGAAGCTGAACATCCTGCCGGCCACCGCGCCGTCAGGGGTGCCATCGGTACTCGACTTGCTGCGCCAGCCGAGCGTCCTCGTCCTGCCCGTGATCACGGGTTCGCTCGGGACGATCGCCACATTCTCGCGCTACATGCGCTCGGCGACGATCGACAACCTGTCCGAGGACTACGTGCGGACCGCCCGCGCCAAGGGCACGTCGCAGCCCCGCGTGGTCGTGCGGCACGTCGTGCGAAACTCGCTGACCCCGGTGATCGCCATGCTGGGCTACTATCTGCCAGTGCTGTTGGGCGGCATGATCGTGGTCGAGCAGTTGTTCAACTATCCCGGCATGGGCATGCTGTTCTGGCAGGCTGCCACGAAGGCCGACTATCCGGTGCTGCTCGGGTGCATCCTGATCATCGCGATTGCCACGGTGGTTGGCTCGCTACTGGCGGACATCATCCAGGCGCTGTTGGATCCGCGCACCAGGGGGCAGCTGACATGAGCGCACCGATGCCGACCAGAAAGATCACTGACGACCCGACGCCCGAGTTGGCGCCGCGCCTTTCGACGGCCTCGCCGATGACGCGCGCCTGGCGGCGATTCCGGGCCAACAAGTTGGCCCTGATCGGCACGACCGTCGTGATCATCCTCGTCCTGTTCTGCTTCGTCGGGCCGCTGGTGTGGCGCACCGACCAGGTGATGGTGGACCTGCTGGGCAACAACCAGCCGTGGGGCAGCCCCGGGCATCCGCTGGGCACCGACGCGCTGGGCTACGAC
>WRFI01000120.1 GCA_009778875.1 Propionibacteriaceae bacterium
CCGCCGCATAGCCCAGCGGGATGGTCGCGCCGGGGTACCAGCTCTGGTCATCCTGGGCCGGGGCACCGGCGTCCTCCGCCGCCTTGATCACCTGATTCGGGCCGTCGGGTATCCGCTGCACCAGGTCGACAAAGGCCGTGTTGACCGACTTCTGCGTGGCCGTCAGCAGATCAACCGGGCCGAGCTGCTCGTTGCCGTCGTTGTAGATCGTCGCGCCCGGCACCTGGATCGGGTCACCCGTCAGTATGGTGTCCAGCCCCCAGCCGTTGCGTTCACCGGCGATGAAGGCGAAAGCCTTGAACGTCGACCCTGTCATGCGCGGGGTCGTCGCCCAGTTCCACGAACTGGTCACGTAGTCAGGCCCGCCGTACAGCGCCAGCACCTCACCGGTGTCGACGCCGACGGACGCGATGGCCGCGTGCAACAGCGCGGGATCTTGCGGGACTCTGGCCTTGGTGGCGGCAGTCTCGGTGAAGCTTTGGGCCGACGAAATGGCCGCCGCCTGCATCGAGGCGTCAAACGTCGTGGTGACCTGCAGGCCGCCGCCCTGGATTTGCGCCGACGTGAACCCGTCCGTCGCCAGTTCCGCCTCAACCATCTTGAGCAGGAAACCGTTTGGCCCGCCGTAGGTCTGGCTGGTCTGGATGGGCGGGAAGTCGGGCAGATTGTCTTTGTAGGCGTCCCCCTGGGACTGGGTCAGGGTGCCCATCGTCACCATGCCGTCGATGACATAGTCGTAGCGGGCCTGCAGGCGCGGCACGTTCGACTGATCGGCCGGGTCGTAGAGAGCCGGGCCCTGCAGCAGGGACGCCAACACCGCCGCTTGCTGCACCGACAGATCCTTGGCGTCAATGTCGAAATAGGCCTGCGCCGCCGCCTGAATGCCATAGGCGCCGCGCCCGAAGTAGACGGTGTTCAGATAACCGGCCAGAATCTGCTCCTTCGACATGGAGTTGGTTATCTTGACAGACAGCACTATCTCTTTGAGCTTGCGGCTGACGGTTTGAGCGCTGGTCAGATACATCGACTTGATGTACTGCTGCGTGAGCGTCGAACCCGACTGCAGCGACTCGCCCCTGATCACGTTGATGGCGGCCCGCGCCATGCCCGTCAGCGAAATGCCCTGGTTCGTCCAGAACGTGCGATCCTCGGCCGCCACAATGGCGTCCTTCATGGTCTGCGGCATTTCGGCGTATTCCAGGGGTGTGCGGTTCTGCACCGACAGCGCGCCGAGCTGCGTCGTCCCGTCCCGGTAGTAGAGCGTCGTGGTGGACGTGGTGTAGTCGGCGTTGGGGTCTGGCAGTTCGACCGACTCGTAGTACAGCAGGCCCGCCAGCAAGCCAAGCACTATCAGCCCCACGAGGGTGATCGCAGACCACAGCGCGATGAACTTGGCTTTCTGCCCGCGGGTCCGGCCGCGCCACCACTGCTTGAACGGCACCTTCTTGGCGGACTTGGCCTTGCCGGATGCGGTGGCCTTGGCCGGGGCTGGCCTTGCCGCCCCCGCTGCGACGGGTCGACTTCCGTTGCCGTTCGCAGACGCCGATTCTCCCATTAACCACTCCTCGCCTATCACCAAATGTCAACTAGTCCAGGTTACCAGGCACGCTCAATCAGGCCGGTCAGGCCAGCAACAGTCACGGCTTGCTCACAGGGCGCCGGCCTCATTCTGAGTGTCAAATGGCGCAGTTTGCTTGAGTGCGGCAAAATGGAGAGTGGGGCTTTCCAGTGATGGACGAGAGATAAAGGTAGGCGACATGGCAAGACTTTTCGGCACTGACGGTGTTCGCGGCGCAGCCAACAAGGCACCGATGGATGCGATGACGGCGTTCGCCCTCGGGCAGGCCGTCACCCATGTGGTGCGCCCGGAGGGACGTCCGCCAGTGGTCGTCGTCGGCAAGGATCCGCGCATCTCGGGCTACATGATCGAGTCGGCCCTGGAAGCCGGCATTACGTCCATGGGTGGCACCTGCTACATGCTCGGAGTGCTGCCGACGCCAGGCATCGCCTACATCACCGAGTCGATGCGCGCCGACGCCGGATTCGTCGTGTCCGCTAGCCACAATCCATTTACCGACAACGGTATCAAGGTCTTCGCGGGCACCGGCTTCAAGCTCTCGGACGCCGACGAGGATCGCATCGAGGCGCTCATCACGTCAGGCGATTTGCCCTCCCTGGTGCCAGAACCCGCCAACATGGGCCGGGCGTACCGGCTTGACGACGTCCTCGGGCGTTACATCGTCTTTTTGAAAGAAGCCTTCCCGCGTTCGCTCAGCCTGGCCGGCGTCAAGATCTGCATGGATGTCGCCAACGGTGCCACCTACAAGGTGGCCCCCGCCGTCTACCGCGAGCTAGGCGCCGATGTGACCGTCATCCACAACGACCCGGATGGACGCAACATCAATGACCACTGCGGCGCCATGCACACCGAGGACTTGCAGAAGCTCGTCGTCGAGACGGGCGCCAAGATCGGCTTCGCCTACGACGGTGACGGTGACCGTCTGATCGCCGTGGACGAACTCGGCAACGCGGTGACGGGCGACCAGATACTGATGATCAACGCCTTGCAGATGAAGGCCGAGGGGCGCCTGGCCAACGACATCGTCGTGTCCACAGTGATGAGCAACCTGGGTGTGCGGCTGTGCTGCGAGCAGAACGGCATCACCCATCACGCCGCCCCCGTCGGCGACCGGTACGTGCTGGAAGCCATGCAGGCGCTGGGCGCCGTCATCGGTGGCGAGGATTCGGGCCACATGATCTTCCTGCGTCGGCACACCACCGGGGACGGCATCCTGACGTCGCTGCAGCTCATGTCCTGCCTGTTGAAGGCCAACAAGCCGTTGTCGGAGATGGCGAAGGTCATGACGGTGTACCCGCAAGAAATGGTCAACGTGGACGTCACCAGCAAGCCCAACATCAATTCGGTGCCCGAGATCAAGGATGCCATTGAGTCTGCCGAGGCGCTGCTCGGCGACCAGGGGCGCGTGCTGGTGCGCTACTCCGGCACGCAGAACATGTGCCGTGTCATGGTTGAGGGGCCCGACGCCGTGACCACCGCGACCCTGGCCAACCAGATCGCCGACGTGGTGCGCAGAGCTTTGGGCTGAGGCTGCGATGGATAGTCCCTTCGGCCGGTTGCGTACCCCGCTGGCGGCCCCCCGGATGTGGACGGCGGTCGTCGACGGCTTGGAGATCACCGTCACCGCGAAGCCGGTGCGCCACCTCCGGCTGGTCGTCCATCCGGACGGCCGGATCCGCGCGTCAGTGCCGCTGCGGGCCACCCGCCGAACGGTTGACGAGTTCCTGAGCGAGCGGGCAGGCTGGGCCAAGGCGCAACGCGAGCGCCTGCTGGCCATCGGCCAGGCCAGGCAACTGACCAACGGCAGCACGGTGGCGTTGTGGGGCGACGAGATCCCCTTGAGCGTGGTGAGCGGGCGAAGTGGTGGCCGCCTGACGGCCGACGGGTTCCGGGTTTTCATTCCCGACCCGACCGACATTGACGCAATCGAAGCGGCCATCAAGGCGCTGCACCGGCGCGAAACCAAGGCCGTCTTGCCGGACCTGGTCGAAAAGTGGTCCGCTGAGCTCGGCGTTTCCCCCACCCGCGTGACGCTTCGCAGCATGCGCACCCGCTGGGGTTCGTGCACGCCGACCACCAAGGCGATCCGCATCAACCCCGAACTGGCGGCCCGTCACCCGCGCTGCCTGTCGTACGTCGTGTTGCATGAGATCACCCACTTGATCGAACCTGGGCACGGCCCCGGGTTCATCGCCGTCATGGACGCCCACCTGCCGAACTGGCGCGCCGTCAGGGCCGAACTGCGACGATCCAGCGCTTCGTAATTCCCCTCTGGGGAGGGGTGGCGGCGGAGCCGCCGGGGTGGTCCGTCCCCTCCGGGGAGGGAAACTTCCCAAAAAAACCGAGCGGGGCGCGACCGAAGTCGCGCCCCGCCGGTGGAAGCGATCAAACGGCACTCATTCGAGGGGGGATCGATAATGCCTGTCCACCGCATTCCACCGCCCTCAACCCGTTAGGGGAGGACGACCAAAAAACCACCATCTCCTAATTCTTCGCTACAAGCCATAGGGCCAGAGCGCACCCTAGTTATGAGTCATTGTTCTGGGGTAACCCACCACGCGTGCCAGCCAAGTGATCAACCGACGGCTAAATGTTCCCTAAAACGTTGACATTATTTGTTCACCGATCAATACGCTACCACAGTGAAACATTACCGGCGACAATTCAGCGACTAAAATTTGTAGACCTGAAACAAAGGAGGCGCTCGTGCCCAACAGTATCCGAAAAGCCGTCATGCAGGCGATGACCGGCGTATACGATCCCGAGATCCGGCGCCCGATCACCGACCTCGGCATGGTCGAGGGTGTCGAGGTGGAAGGCGGCAAAGTCATCGTCCACGCGCTGTTGACTGTGGCCGGGTGCCCGCTGCAAGACACCCTTGCCCGCGACATTGAGGCGGCCGCCCGCGGCGTCGACGGCGTCACCGACGTAACGGTGCACCTTGACGTCATGACGGAAGAGCAGCGGGCCAACATGACGGCGCGGCTGCGGCGTTCCGGCACGGCGCCGCAAAGCCCGCCGGACACCTTTCACGGCACGGCGACGAACGTCCTGGTCGTCGCGTCGGGCAAGGGCGGGGTCGGCAAGTCCAGCCTGACAGCCAACCTGGCCGTCGCCCTCGCGGAGCGGGGCAAGCGCGTCGGCCTGCTTGACGCCGATGTCTACGGCCATTCAATACCTGCGATGATGGGTATCGCCGACGAGCGCCCGACGATGGTCGACGATGTCATCATGCCCGTCATGGCTTTTCGCGTGGCGACAATGAGCCTCGGGTTGATGAAAGAATCCCGCGACCAGGTCATCGCCTGGCGCGGCCCGATGCTCGACAGGGCGCTCACACAGATGCTGTCGGACGTCTATTGGGGCGATCTCGACTACCTGCTCGTCGACTTGCCGCCCGGCACCGGCGACATGCCAATGTCGGTGGCGCGGCAGTTGCCGACCGGCCAGGTTCTCGTGGTGACCACGCCGAATGAGGCCGCCTACGAGGTGGCCGAGCGCGCCGGAACCTTGGCCAAGATGCTAAAACAGCAGGTCATCGGCGTCGTCGAAAACATGAGTTGGCTCGAGACCGTCTGCCCCCATTGCGGGAATACCCACCGGGTGGATCTGTTCGGCAGCGGGGGCGGCGCAGCGGTCGCTGACGCGCTGACGCTCAGCAGCGGTGATCCCGTGCCGCTGGTCGCGCAAATACCGTTGGACGCGGCGCTTCGCGTCGGTGGGGACGACGGCCGGCCGGTGGTGGTGGCCGAGCCAGACTCCCCCGCCGCCCGGGCCATCAGGCGACTGGCCGACACGTTCCAATAGGTGGACGCGTTTTGAATATCCATGCAGACCAATGCATACTTATGCGTGGACATTCGAGAAGGAGTCACCATGAAACACCGTCCAGTTGCTGTCATCGCGGCCGTTGCCGCGCTCGGGTTGGGGCTGACAGCCTGCACCACATCGTCCGGCGGCACCGCTGGCAACATCCAACTGGTCACTGCAGGCACGTTGACCGTCTGCACAAACCCGCCCTGGCCGCCGATGGAGTACACCGACGATTCCGGCAACATCGTCGGCTTTGACATCGACCTGATGCAGCTGGTGGCCGACAAGTTGGGCGTCAAGCTGGCCATGGTCTCATCCGATTTCGCCCAGATCACCTCGGGTGCCCAAATGGCCGCCAAGAAGTGCGACATCGGTGCGTCATCGATCACAATTACCGATGACCGCAAGCAGGCCGTCAACTTCTCGCTGCCCTACTTCAACGCCAACCAAGCGCTGGCGGTTAAGGCGGATTCCGGCATCACCGGCCTGGCCGATCTCAAGGGCAAGGTTCTGGCCGTCCAGGACGCCACCACCGGCGCGACCTACGCCAACGACCACGCCCAACAGTACGGCTACACCGTCAAGACCTTCGAGGACGGCGGCGTGGCACTCAACGCCATTCTGGCCGGGACGGCGGCCGGCGCCCTGATCGACAACGCCATTGCCTACGACTTCGCCCATCACAACCCGACCACCACGGTCGCCGCCGAGTTCCAAACCGGCGAGATGTAC
>WRFI01000121.1 GCA_009778875.1 Propionibacteriaceae bacterium
CGCCTTGGCGTCACGCAACTCGGCTTGCACGCCGGCCGCCCGGCGAGCCACCTCGGCCTGCTTGCCCAGCGGCTTGAGCTGACGCCTGATCTCGCCGATCAGATCCGTCAACCGGGTGAGATTGGCCTGGGTCGTCTCAAGCTTCCGCTGCGCCTTCTCCTTGCGACGGCGGTGCTTCAACACGCCGGCCGCCTCTTCGATGAAACCGCGCCGCTGTTCGGGCGTCGCATTCAAGATCGAGTCGAGCTGCCCCTGGCCAACAACGACGTGCATCTCGCGACCCATGCCGGTGTCGCTCAACAGCTCCTGGACGTCCAGCAGACGGCACGTCTGGCCGTTGATGGCATACTCCGAGCCGCCGTTTCGAAACATCGTGCGCGAGATCGTCACCTCGGTGAAATCAATCGGCAGCGCCTCGTCCGTGTTGTCGATCGTCAGCGTCACCTCCGCGCGTCCCAACGGCGGACGAGACGACGTGCCGGCGAAGATGATATCTTCCATCTTGCCGCTGCGAAGCGACTTGACGCCCTGCTCGCCCATCACCCAGATCAGCGCATCAACGATGTTCGACTTGCCGGACCCGTTCGGGCCGACGATCGCGGTGATGCCCGGCTCAAAGTTCAGCGTCGTCGCGGAGGCGAACGACTTGAAGCCACGCATCGACAGCGTCTTTAGGTACACGGGCCATCCTCAACGGTAATGATGATTCGACAAGTTTAGCTTTCCTGCCCGGCCGATCGCTGGCTTGCCACTTCGGCGGCGTGATGCTTGAACGTCACCCGGCGGTTGATGAGGAAATTGACCGGGGTGCCCACCAGGACGCCCGCCAGTTGGCCCCAGTATTCACGGGCGTGCAAGCCGGTGTCGTTGAACCAGCCGGTCAGGTAAATCGGCGAACCGGGGTGCGTCAGCGCCACTTTGACGACGAAACCGACCACGGCACCAGCGATTCCAGAGGCAAAGAACATCAGCCAGCCGCGCCACCAGGCCCGCTGGGTGCCTTTGAACGTCCACCACCGGTTGAGCTGGTAGTTCGTCGTGTTGGCGATGACGAACGCCACCACATAAACGATGTAGCTGTAGCGGATGGCCAGATCCCCGCCCAGGGAAATCACCGGGTCCCGGGCGTTGGCGGCGCCGCCGTTCGCCTTGTTCATGACGAAGGCGATCAGCATGTTGACGACCACCCCGGAGGCGCCCACCAACCCGAACTTGACGAACTGCATCACCCAGGCCCGCTTGAAGAACGGAGTGCTATCACTGCTCATCTGGCACCAGCATTTCATAGGCATAGCGCGCCGCCCACTGCTCGGCGTGCTTCTTTGAATGACCCTCGCCGCATGGGAACTCGCGCTCCCCCAGATGCACCCAGGCGGTGAAGTGCTTGTCATGATCGGGGCCGTCCTCGGCGACGACGTACTCCGGCGCGCCAAGACAAAGGTTTGCGGCCAGTTCCTGCAGCGACGTCTTCCAGTCCAGGCCGGCGCCAAGGGTGGCGGCATGGTCGACCAGCGGCGCAAACAGGTGACGGACGAATTCGCGGGCACCGTCCTTTGAGGTCAGCCACAGCGCACCTATCAGGGCCTCCGTCGTGTCTGCCAAAATGGACGTCTTGCCCCGCCCGTTGGTTGTCTCTTCCCCCTTGCCGAGATGGACGAGACGACCGATGCCCAACGCCCGCGCGACCTCGGCCAGCGATGATGCCGAGACCGTTGCCGCCCGCAACTTGGCCAACTGACCTTCCGGCATCTCAGGGAAACTGCGATAAATGTAGTCGGTGACCACGATGCCGAGCACCGCGTCACCCAAAAACTCCAGCCGCTCGTTGTTTGGCACATGATCGTGCTCATAGGCATAACTGCGGTGGACGAGCGCCAACTCGCGCAGTTCAGGGTCAATGGCAATGCCGAGCTCAGTCAGCACGGCATCGAATGAAGCGGACGCGCTGCCGTCTTCGGGCGTGGGCACGATCAGACGTCGAGAACTTGCCGCCGGTCGTTACGCGGCCCATACTGCCCGCACTCGGGGCAGGCGGTATGAGGCTGATGCAGAGCCCCACACGCCGGATTGGCGCAGGCCACCAAAGCCGGGGCAGTCGCCTTCCATTGTGAGCGGCGCGCATGGGTGTTGGCGCGCGACATCTTGTGCTTGGGGACGGCCACCGGTTACTCCTTCATCGATCCTGCAAAGACAACTGATCTAGTATACCCGATGATTGACCCCTCAGCGTAGCTGGCCGAGCTTGGCCCATCGGGCATCGACGGGCTCGTCGTGACTGTGCCCAGGATCCTTGTTCAGGTCGGCGCCGCAGATGGTGCACAACCCGGCGCAATCGTCGCGGCACAACGGGCTGAACGGGAGGCTGAGCACGACTGCTTCGCGCAGCGCCGGGTCCAAGTCGATGAAGTCATCGACCACAAACAGGGCATCGTCAACCTCGTCGTCATCGTCCTGCCCCGGCTGCGGACCCCGCCCGGGGTAGAAGTAAAGCTCTTGCAGATCGAAGCTGGCGCCCCGCGTGAACTCCGTCAGGCAGCGGGCGCACTGTCCCGTCAGCGTCACCGCCACGACGCCCTGCACGAACACTCCGTCGCCGGCCGACTGGCACGTCAGATCGATGGCCACGGGTGAACCCTCGGGCACGCCGATCATGCCGACCACCAGCTCGGCCGGGGCCGCCACGTCCAAGTGTTTGACGATCTGCTCACCGGGATGCCGACCCAGGCTGCGCAGGTCGAGCATCAACGGATGGGGGTGAATTTTGGTCATCGCTGCTCCATCTTGGCTCTGACGGCTGCGGCCACAGCCGGGGTCACGAACTGGGTGATGTCGGCGCCGTTGCTTGCCACTTCCCGCAGCATCGACGAACTGATTGCCCCATAGGCCCGGCTGCCGGGCAGAAGCACCGTCTCGATACCGGACAAAGCTTCGTTGAGCTGGGCCATCGGCAGTTCATAGTCGAAGTCCGAGGAGAACCGGAGCCCTTTGACTATCACCCTGGCGCCCTGCTGGGCGCAAAAGTCGACCAGCAGCGCGTTGATCGGCGCCACGACGACATTGGCCAGGTGGGTGACGGCGCCGCGCACCAGGTCGAGGCGTTCCTCCAGGGGGAACATGTAGTTCTTGGTGGTGTTGCGTCCCACCCCGACCACGACGCGGTCGAAAATCGCGGCAGCCCGCTCGATGACATCCAAATGTCCCAGCGTCACCGGGTCGAACGATCCGGGGCAACAGGCGATGACGGGTGACTCGACACTCATTGTGTGGCCTCCTCAGCGAAATGAACGATGGTTTCACCGTAGCGCTTTGAGAAGCGCCGCATCAAGCCGGCCGGCCAGTTCGGCTCGTCGTCACGGGCTGACCGCTCGACGGCCACCAGGCCGCCCGGCGCCACCCAGCCCGCCTCAAGCAGCGTCAGAGCGTCATCCACAAGGACGCCCGCCAGGTGGTATGGCGGATCGAGCCAGACGATGTCGAACGGCGTGGCCGCGGGGTTTTTCAAAAAGTCCGTCACCGATGCCCGCACCGCTTCGACGCTCAACCCTGTGGCCTGCGCGTTCGCGCGGACCGCCGCCACCGCCGCCGCGCCCGAGTCCACCGACACCGCCCGGGCCGCCCCCCGGCTCATCGCCTCTATGGCAAGTGCGCCCGACCCCGCGAAAAGATCGAGAAAGGTAAGCCCCGCCAGCTGCTCTTCGGCCGGACCGCCCGAGGTGCCGGCCCAGCCGGCCATCACCGAGAAGACCGCCTCGCGCACACGGTCGGTGGTCGGTCGGGTGAGGTTGGACGGCCCGCCGGGCGCCCGCAAGGGGACGCCCTTGGCCACGCCTGCAACGATCCTCATCGTCCTTTTTCCTCGTCGTGCCGCAAAGCCGCCATCCAAGCCCCGACATCCCCCTGGATGTCCGGGCGCACGACCTTGCCCTGGCCCACATAATAGAACACCGCGTCAACCTCGGTGACGGCACAGCCCATGGCTTGCGCCCAGGCGAGGCGATAGATGGCCAGCTGGGTCGGGTCAGCGCTCAGCCCGGCCGACGTTTTCCAGTCGACGAGCTGATAGCGGAACCCGTCTTGGCCCGCATACACGGCGTCGATCCGGCCGCGCACCTGTTGGCCGGCGATCACCGCCACGAAAGGCGCCTCAACCGCCAACGGGCGTCGGTCGGCGTATGGCCCAGACTCAAACGCGCTCACCAGGTCCCCGATGTCGGCCGCCGGGGGGTCCAGTGGGGCCAGCTCGTCGAACCGCTGCTCAACCCACCGATGGAAAGCGATGCCCCTGGCCACGCCCTCATCGACCAGCCGGGGCATGGGTCGGGCCAGGCCGGCGAAGAAAGCGGCCGGGTCACGGTGCCCAAGCAGCAGAGCCGACGCCGACAGTGACCCCGGCACCTCGGGGCGGGCCGGTGGCGCCTCCAACTGAGCGATACGAACGCGCCAGGTGGCGACCCGCTGGGCATCCTCGGCACTCAGACCGGCGTCGCCCAGTTCGTCGGGGGCTTCCGCCACCGCCTGCGCCAGAGCATCAAGCCTTAACTGCTCGTCCTCCGGCAGGGTGGACGGCCAGGGCAGGGACACCTGGGCAAGCGCCAGCGGGTTGGCGTCGGATGGTGGCTGCTGGAAGACAGAACCGCCCGTTTGTCGGGCGATCTCGGCGAGCAGCCGGAACAGCCGCGACGGTGGCTTTGGCTTGACGGCGCCGGGGCGCCAACAGGCGGCCGAGGCCAGCAGCAGCGACTTGGCGCGGGAGGTGGCAACGTAGGACAGCCGGTCTTCGCTCAGCGCCTGATCGCATTTCAGGTCGTCGACGAACCGGACCAGGTCGTCGCGGCTGACCCCGCCCAACCTGGGCGGCAGCACGGCGGGGTTGGTCAGGGGGTTGTCGCCCACCCGGTCGTTGGGAAACACACCTTCCGCCAACCCAGGCAAAGCCACGACCTGCCATTCGAGTCCTTTGGCCTTGTGAACAGTCAACAGCTTGACCGAGTCGTCCTGGCTGGGTGTCGCCTGGTCGAGACTGGAGCCAAAGGCCGCCTCATCTGCTAGCCACCGCAGCAGGTTCGGCAGTGTCACGCCGGTGGCAGCGCCGTGGTCGGCCACGTGTGAAACGAACCGGCGTACCTGCGGCGCGATGGATTCCGACCAGGCCGATGGCACGTCCAGTTCCGCACCCAGGCCGATCAGCTCGACGGCGATTCGCACCAGCTCCACCGCCGATTCGTGTCGCTGCCGCCGCATCGCCTTGATGCGCGACCCCAGGCGCTGCAACCTTTCCCGCCCGGGCGCGCTGACACCCTCGCCTGGGTCGAAGATCGCGCCCACCAGCGTGCCGGCACCACCTCGCAACTCCCGCGCCCGGCGAGCCAGCGCCGCCATGTCTCGCGGCCCCAGCCCGCAGGCCGGCCCGCTGACCAATTGGGCGGCCGCGGGGTTGTCGCCGTCGTCAGCCGCCAGATGGAGCAGCGCCACAACCGCGGCGATTTCCGGCAGCGCCAGCAGTCCGCCCAGGCCGACGATCTCCACCGGCACGCCCAGATCCGTCAGCGCCTTGTAAAACGGCGGGATGTCCAGATTGCGGCGCAGCAGGACGGCCATGTCGCGCCAGGCGGGCGCCTCACCGCCCCGCCGCGCCTGGACGAGTCGCGACGCGATGGCCGCCACCTCGTCGGGCCAGGTGTCGAAGGTGGCCGCCTCAATGCGGGCGGGGGGACGGGACGGGTCGACCTGTAGCAGGTTGTCGCCGCCCGAATCATCCATCCGTGCGTCGATCTGGTTGGCTGCCACCACCACGGCTTCCCCGCTGCGCCGGTTGATGGTCAGCGAAAAGACTGGCGGAGGACCGCCCTCGGCCATCGGGAACAGGGCGGGAAAGTCGCCCATGTTGTCGCTGGCGGCGCCGCGCCAACCGTAAATCGCCTGCCGTGGGTCACCCACGGCAGCCACCGGATGGCCGCGCCCCTGGCCGACA
>WRFI01000122.1 GCA_009778875.1 Propionibacteriaceae bacterium
CCCCCGTCCATCGCCTCCAGCATCAGGTCCATCGCCGCCGACCCCAGGGCGCTGTGGTTCTGGCTGATCGTCGTCAGGGGCGGTATCGCGCAATCCACGCCCAGGATGTCATCGAATCCGACCACAGACATGTCCGTCGGCACATGAAGGCCGCGCTCATTCAGCGCCCTAAGCACACCCAGCGCCATGCGGTCGTTGGCGGCGAAAACCGCCGTCGGCCTGACACCTGAGGCCAACATCGTCATGGCCGCCCGATAACCCGAACCCGACGACCAATCACCCTCGACAACAATTTCGTCCGCCCCGTCCGGCAGCGACGCCCGCCACTGGGCGAAGCGGGCCTCGGCGTGCAGGTCGCCCTTCGGGCCTGACACATGGGCGATGCGCGTGTGCCCAAGTCCGCGCAGAATCGTCATCAGCTGGCGCGTACAGTCAGCTTGGTCGACGTCGACAGAGAAGCAGTCCTCCGGCACCCCTCCAGACGTCACCAGCACGGTGGGCATCGACCCCACGGCCTTCAGCGTGGCGTCAACCGTCACCTGGGTTTGGGCGACGGCGATGATGCCGTCGACCCCCTGATTGATGAAGTGGGAGATGACGTCCGTGGCTTCCTCGGCGGTGTTGGACCGCAGGCTGGCCATTGAGACCCAATAACCGTCCCTTCGGGCCGTCTGCTCGACGGCCAGCAACGAGCCGGACGGTCCCTCCAGGCTGGTGGACGAGACGAGCACGCCGATTATGTGCGTGTTGCCCGTCACAAGCGCCCGGGCCGCCAGGTTCGGCCGGTATTCCAGGGCCGCGATCGCCTCGCGCACCTTCTGCCGGGTCTTAGCTGAAACGGCCGGGTTGCTGTTGAGAACCCGGGAGACCGTCTGCTGCGAGACCCCTGCAGCAGCGGCCACCTCCGCCATCGTCGGCGTAGTCCGCAGTGTCTTCATGTGGGCTCATTCTACATTGGACTGCGGTGTTTGCGCCGACACCCCGTGCCGGGACGTCAACCCTTCGGCCGACGGTCTGAGCGGGTGGTTGGTAGTGCGCTCACACGACCCACCGCAGACAGAATGTCGTTATCAATTTGTTATGGAATCAGGCCCGGAGAAACTTGCGGCCACCTGGATGGTAACGTTAACATTCTAAGTGCAGCGGTCAGCACAGGGCTGCGCCGAGGCAAAGGGGCCAGAAGGTCCCGAAAGCACCACCCAATTGGGCAAGGCCGTGGAAGGCCACCCAGAGAGGACTGTAATGAAGAAGCAATTCATAGTGGCCGGTCTGGCAGGTCTGTTGGCCCTGTCCCTGGCAGGCTGCACGAGCAACGGCGGCACGACTACCCCGTCGACAAGCGACACGGCCGCCACCTCGGCGACGGCTGCCGGCGGCACCGTCGGCGTCGCGATGCCCAACAAGACATCGTCTCGTTGGGTCGCCGACGGCAATGCCGTCCAGTCTGGACTTGAGGCTCTCGGCTACCAGGTCGACCTCGAGTATGCCGGCGACGACATTCCCACCCAGACGCAGCAGATCGACCAGATGATCACCAAGGGCGTCAAGCTCTTGATCATCGCGTCGATCGACGGCACCGCTTTGACCAGCCAGTTGGCGTCGGCCAAGGCTGCCGGCATCCCGGTTATCGCCTATGACCGCCTGATCAACGGCTCGCCGGACGTCGACTTCTACGTCTCGTTCGACAACTACAAGGTCGGCGTGGCGCAGGCCAACTCCCTGCTCTACGGGCTGGGCCTGACGAACAAGGACGGCTCGAAGGCCGCCAATCCGCCGGCTGGCCCGCTGGATATCGAGTTGTTCGCCGGGTCGCCCGACGACAACAACGCCACGTTCTTCTGGAACGGCGCGATGGACACCCTGAAGCCATACTTTGACGACGGCACGCTTGTCGTGAAGTCCGGCCAGACCGATTTCGCGCAGTGCGCCATCACGCGTTGGCTGCTCGAGTCGGCTCAGACCCGCATGGATAACCTGTTGACGTCGGCTTACGGCGGCAACGGCGCTGGCCTCAAGGGCGTTTTGAGCCCGTACGACGGCCTGTCCCGCGGCATCATCAACGCCATGACCAACGTCGGCATGGGCCCGGATATCGCCGGTGGCCTGCCCGTCGTGACGGGTCAGGACGCTGAGATCGAGTCCGTCGCCTTGATCAACCAGGGCGTGCAGTTCTCGACCATCTTCAAGGACACGCGCAAGCTGGCCGATCAGGCCGTCAAGACAGCCCAGGAAATCCTGGCTGGCAACACCCCGACCGCCAATAACACCACCGACTACAACAACGGTGTGAAGATTGTGCCGTCCTACCTGCTCGATGTCGACACCATCAACAAGGAAGACATCCAGTCGAAGCTGATCGATTCCGGCTATTGGACGCAGTCCCAGGTCGATAACGGTCAAGCGTAACTAAACTGTGCATGAGGGGGGGACGGGTCTCCCGTCTCCCCCAACTGCATATCGGTAACATCTAGCAAAGGAGCATCCCCGATGGATCAAGACAACATCTTGGAGATGCGTTCGATCACCAAGACCTTCCCCGGCGTCGTCGCTCTTGATGACGTCACGTTGACGGTCAAGCGTGGTGAGATACACGCGATCTGCGGCGAGAATGGCGCCGGCAAATCGACCCTCATGAAGGTGCTGTCGGGTGTTCACCCGTACGGCACATACGAGGGCCAAATCATTTATGAGGGCGAGGAAGCCCGCTTCCATTCAATCAATGACTCAGAACACAAGGGCATCGTCATCATCCACCAGGAGCTGGCGCTTTCGCCGTACCAGTCGATCGCCGAGAACATTTTCCTTGGCAACGAACGCTTCACCAAGGCGCATCTGATCGACTGGAACCGGACGAATGCGGACGCCAAAGAGCTCATGGATCGTGTCGGTTTGGTCGAAAACCCGACGACGCCGATCAGCACGATTGGGGTGGGCAAGCAGCAGTTGGTCGAGATTGCCAAGGCGCTGTCAAAGTCCGTCAAGCTGCTAATTCTGGACGAACCGACGGCAGCTCTGAACGACACAGACTCTGAACACCTGTTGGGGCTGCTGCGCGGGTTGCAGGCCCAGGGCATCACCTGCATCATGATCTCGCACAAGCTTTCGGAGCTGATGGAGATCGCCGACACCATCACCGTCATCCGCGACGGCAAAACCATCGAGTCGATGCCCGGCCCTGAGGCGACGCAGGAGCGGCTGATCAAAGACATGGTCGGGCGCGAAATGTCGTCCCGCTACCCAACCCGCGAGCACAACATCGGTGAAGAGGTGTTTCGCGTCGAAGACTGGACGGTGTACCACCCGACTCAGCCCGGGCGCCTCATGATAGACAACGCGTCGTTTTATGTGCGGGCGGGCGAGGTCGTCGGCATCGCCGGGCTCATGGGCGCGGGACGCACCGAATTAGCGATGAGCCTTTTCGGCCATTCCTACGGCAAGAACATTTCGGGCCACACATATATTCACGGCGAAGAAGTGCACCTCCACACAGTCAACGAGGCGATCGCCCACGGCGTTGCTTATGTTTCAGAGGATCGCAAACGTTACGGGCTGAACCTGTTGACGAATATCGTGACGAACACCACCGCGGCCGGAATCTCCAAGCTGACCAGCCGTCTGGGTTTCATCAATGACAACAAGGGGGCGCAGGTCGCCGACGAGTACCGCGAATTGCTGGGCATCAGGACGCCGTCCGTCATGGCCGCAATCACGAAGCTTTCCGGTGGCAACCAGCAAAAGGTCGTCGTGGCAAAATGGCTGTACGCCGACCCCGAGATCCTGATCCTGGACGAACCGACGCGCGGTATTGACGTCGGCGCCAAGTACGAGATCTACACGATCATCAACGATCTGGTGGCGCAAGGCAAGGCCGTCATCGTCATTTCATCTGAGCTGCCCGAGGTTATGGGCGTCTCTGACCGCATTTACACGCTGAGCTTCGGCAGCGTCACTGGCGAGGTGCCTATTGCCGAAGCCACTCCAGAAAAACTCATGGAACTCATGACCAAAGAGAAGGAAATCGTCAAATGAGCGCCGTAGACGTCAAACCTACCGTTCCCGTGAAACAAGCTGAATCGCTGTCGTTCGGGCAGTATCTGATAGAGAACGTTGTTCGCCGGAACGGCATCTTGATGGCATTCGTTGTCGTCATCATTGTGCTGGCCATTTGGCAAGACAAGTTCCTCAGCCCGCCGAACCTGACGAACTTGGTGCTGCAGTATTCCTACATCCTGGTTCTGGCACTGGGCATGCTGATGGTGATCGTGCTCGCCCAGATCGACCTGTCTGTCGGCTCAGTGGTGGCCTTCACCGGCGCCGTTGCGGCCGTCGTCGTGCTGAAGATGCACATGCCTTGGTATATGGGCGTCATCGCGGCCGTGTTTTGCGGCATTTTGGTGGGAGCCTGGCAGGGTTTCTGGGTTGCCGTGGTCGGCATTCCAGGATTCGTGGTGACGCTGGGCGGCCAGTTGATTTTCCGTGGCCTCGCGCAGATGGTTCTGAACTACAACTCGTTGAGCCCATTTGGCGGCAATTATTACAACATTTCCAACGGCTTCATCAAAGGTGTTTTCCCGAGTATCGAATTATTCGGGAAAAACTGTGACGTGTTCACGATCGTGGTTTTCGCGATTGCGGTGGTGGGCTATGCCGTCTCGCAGTGGCGCGCGCGGATGGGCCGTCTGCAGTACAAGCAAGAAGTGGCCCCACCGCTGCTGTTCATCGGCCAGATCGTGCTGGTGGCGGTGGTGGCCCTGTTCTACGGCTTCCAGATTTCCCAGAACCGCGGCCTGCCGATAATCTTGATCATTCTGGCCGTTTTCATCATGGTTTACGGCGTGGTGATGGGCAGCTCGAGTTTTGGGCGCAACATTTACGCCATCGGCGGAAACCTGCTGGCCGCCCAATTGTCCGGCGTCAAAGTGAAGTGGATCACGTTCTGGGCGTTCGTCAACATGGGGTTCCTGGCCGGTGTGGCGGGCGTCATATTCTCGGCCCGGATGAACGGCGCGCAGCCAGCGGCTGGCGTCGGCATGGAACTGGACGCCATCGCCGCATGCTTTATCGGTGGAGCGTCCACCACCGGTGGCATCGGCCGTATCGCCGGCGCGATGGTCGGCGGCCTGATCATGGCCGTCATCAGCAATGGCATGCAACTGGCGGGCCTGTCGCAGGGCCTGCAGCCCATCATCAAGGGTCTGATTCTGACGCTAGCCGTCGCCTTCGACCTGTGGAACAAGCGCCGGACGTCCGTCGCTGCATAAGACACTAAAAGCCCAATAAAGATAACAGGAGGGATCAATCGTGAGCACTGTTTGGTTTTTGACTGGTTCTCAGCATTTGTATGGTGAGGACGCCCTGGCCCAGGTGGATGCCAATTCGCGGGAAATCGCCGCCGTGCTTGACGACGCCGGGCTTTTCGCCGACGTTGTGTGGAAGCCGGTGTTGACCAGCAAGGAGGCAATCCTTCGCACAATGGTCGCGGCGAACAGCGACGATGACTGCATTGGTGTGATCGCCTGGATGCACACATTCTCGCCGGCGAAAATGTGGATCGCCGGCCTTGATGCGCTGGCGAAACCACTTTTGCATCTGCACACCCAGGCCAATGTCGAATTGCCCTGGAGCACCATCGACATGGATTTCATGAACCTGAACCAGGCCGCCCACGGCGACCGCGAATTCGGCTACATCGAAGCCCGTCTGGGCATCGCGCACAGCATCGTCGTCGGCCACGCGTCGGACCCTCGGGTGCGCCACGAAATCGACGTCTGGATGCGGGCCGCCGCCGGCGTCGCCTCGCTGCGCGACCTGAACCTGGTGCGCTTTGGCGACAACATGCGCAACGTGGCCGTCACCGAGGGCGACAAGACGGAGGCGGAGCACGTCTTCGGCACCTC
>WRFI01000123.1 GCA_009778875.1 Propionibacteriaceae bacterium
ACCCCCAAGGCCCCGACTCGTGGAACAACTCCCCCCAAGAGCCCGCCGGTTGACATGGCGGGCGGAACGCCGGTTCGAGCTGGCGACGGCGCAGACGCCTGCCCAAGCCTGGTGGCCACTTGACCACGCGTCGAGTACGGCGTCTGTGCGCTCGGGCCGGCTGGAGCCCGCCGCGTCAACTGGCCCGAATCCGACACCACCACCGTCCCCCGAGGAAATCGCCGAATGGCGGCGGATCGCTGATGGTATTTGCGTCCCCTTCGATGAGGCCCGCGGCGTTCACCCCCAGGACGCCCACTTTTTGGACCGGGAGCCGTGGGATTTGGCGTCGATACCGCCGGAGGATTTCCCGCTGCTGCTGCATTATCATCCGCTGACGATTTACCGTCGTCAGGTGCTGAAGCAGGCCGATGTCGTGCTGGCCCAGATCGTCTGCTCGGACGACTTCACGCCCGCCCAGAAGCTGGCCAACTTTGACTATTATGACCCGCTGACGACGGGCGATTCGACTTTGTCGGCGGTGCCCCAGGCCATTGCCGCGGCCCACGTCGGGCATTTGGATTTGGCCTGTGACTACCTGGAACGGGCCGCCTATGTGGACCTGGCCAACAGCCACGGCAACACCGATGCGGGCGTCCATGTGGCCGTCGCCGCCGGGGTGTGGAACGTCCTCGTGTCGGGTTTCGGGGGGCTGCGTGAGGCCGCCTGGGGCAACCATGCGACCGCTGGCCTGAGCTTGAACCCGAACCTGCCGCCGGGCTGGGGGCGTCTCAAGTTTGCGCTGCTGTACCGCGGTGCCAGGTTGGGCGTCGCGGTGACGCCTGACGGGGTGACGCTGACCGCCGATGCGCCCGTCCCCCTGACCGTCTGGGGCCACCCGGTGACGGTGACGCCCGGCCAGCCGGTGCGCGTCAGGTGTTAGATTCTGAATAGTGCGGCGTTACGGCTGGTATCTGGGTGATTTCGCCGGGTTTTTCAGAATCGAAGGGGCTTGGGTTGGGTGGGGGCCGGGCGGACATCATCGCCTTGTGAGCAGTGCGGCGACCGTCCAGGGGGCCTGCTGGGCCCGTCGGTTTGACCACCACCGCGCGGCGACACAATCTCGTCGGTGGCACCAACTATTGTGGTGCATGCTCGCGGTTCGCCGCACTAGATTTGATGACGGCCAACGGCTGGCCGCCTAGAAAAGGGACGGGTTGGGATGAAGATCGAGTGGATCATCCTCTTCACCGGCATCGGTGTCGCCATCGCCAGCCTGGTGGTGTGGCTGGCCGCCCGGCGTCAGGCCCCACCGGCCCCAAACCCCGTCAACCTGGGTCTGATTCGCACGGAATCGGCGCCCGCGCCGCCCGGCTCGGTCAGCCCCGGAATGGTCAACGCCCTGCTTGACGGCTCGGTGGTGCCGCGCGACCTGTTCCTGACGATGATCGACCTGGCTGTGCGCGGATACTTCACCCTGACGTCACCGGACGAGGACGCCGAAATCGACGATTGGACGGTCAAGCGCACCGAGAAGCCGGCCCGCGGCTTGCGCGATTTTGAGGCGACGCTGCTGGAATCCACAGTGAAGGACGATCACACGACCGTCCTGGCGGCGCTGGTGGACGACGCCGAAGGGGTTTGCAAAAAGGCCCTGGCCGAATTGCGCGGCGCAGTGGCCCGCGCCGGCTGGTTCACCACTTCGAGCAACGTCAAAAGGCGGGTGCCGTGGGGAGTCATCGGGGGCGTCGTCATGGTGATAGGACTGGCCGGGGCGGCCGTCGCCTTGGTGGCAGGGTTCCGGTCTCACCCCTGGTTCGGCCTGAGCGGTGCCGCGCTGATGGTGGCCAGCGCACTGTTGCTGGTGTCGCTGACGAGGCTTCGCCCGACCGTCACCGCCGTCGGCGACCAAACCCGGGGCGAGGTGCAGCGCTACCGCACATGGTTGACGAGCCTGCAGCCGCACGACATCGAGCCCGAGCACGCCACCGAGATCTTTGCCAGCAATCTGGCCCCCGCCCTGGCTTTCGGCCAGGGCGCGGAGTTCGCCCGCGTCTTCGACACGGCCGCCACCCGTCACCACAACTGGGGCAAGACGCTGGACATAGACACCGCCTGGCTGGACGCCGACGCCTCCGACCTGGTGGCGCGGGTCGAACTGCTCAACAAGTTTTTGAACGACGGCGCGACGCTGGCCAGCCAGGCCGGCATTGACGATTCGGAGAACTGGTGAGTGTCATACTGCTGGTGGTGATGAGCGCCCTGGCGGGGCTAGCGGCCCTGGCGGGTGCGGCGGCCTGCGTGTCGGCCCAGCGCGGCCTCAGCCTGCGGGCGGAAAACCAGCTTGAGGTGGTTGGACGGTCACCCGACGACGATGTGACCATTGAGTTATGACACCCATCGACCCAGCCCAAATCCGTCCCCTTGTGTGCGGCAAGGTCGCTGTGGTGACGGGTGCCTCGCGCGGCATCGGCGCTGAAATGGCGCGGCGTCTGGTTACGGTGGGCGCTACCGTGATCGGTGTGGCCCGCAGCGGCGATGATCTGACGCGGCTGAGCCGATCCTTGCCGGGGCCGGGCAGGCTGGTGCCGTTGCCCGGTGATCTGCGCGACACCACCTGGGCGGGCGACACTGCGGCAAGTATCGTCGAGCAGTATGGTGCGCCGACGTTGCTTGTGTCAAACGCCGGGCACTCGATCAGGCGCAGCCTGGCTGAGACTACAGGCCGGTTTCACGATGTCGCCCGAACCGCTGCCGTCAACTATCTGGGCGCCGTGGCGCTGGCCATGCCGATCCTGGACGCCATGCGGGAGCGCGGCCAGGGGCATTTGGTCTACGTTGCCACCACGAGCCTCGACATGCCCATGCCCGACTGGGCCTCTTACACGGCCAGCAAGGCGGCTTTCGAGTATTGGCTGCGTTGTGTCGCCCCGGAACTGCGGGCCGCGAACGTCGCCGTCACCAGCGTCCACCTGCCGCGTGTGGCCACCGCCATGAGTGCGCCGACCGCCGGGCGCTACCGGGCTGGCCGGTTCCGCGTGCCGGAGTTGTCGGTGGCGCAGGCGGCCAACCTTTTGTGCCGGGCGATCGTCCAGCGTCCCCGCTTCGTCCGGCCGGTCTGGGCCGGCTTGGCTGGGGTTGTCGCGGCGGGTTGGCCGGGCGGTGTTGACGCTGTCTTCGAAGCGGTCTGGCGGGCCGGGTTGCGACCATGACGACGCTTGACGTCTCCGATGTCCGGCCCACGATGGCGGAGACGTTCCAACAGGTGCGCGCCGGACTGGCGGCCTTCTCGATCACCAGCCATCCCCGCCAGTTTGCCGCCCTGGCCGCCTACGGATTGGGCCGCCACGGCCTGACGACGACGGCCGCCCTGCTCGGGGCAGCTCTGACCTGGGGTGACGCCACGGCGCTGATCGACCAGGACGGTCCCGTCACCTACCGCCAACTGGGTGCCGGAGCCGGGGCCATGGCGGCGCAGTTCGCCCAGGCGGGGGTGCGTCCCAAAGACCGGGTGGCCATTCTGATCGAGGACGACCGCCGTCACCTCATGGCGATGGCCGCGCTTGAGCTTTGCGGCGCCAGGATCTGGCTGGTCAACCATCGCCTGGGCGGCGACGACCTGACCGCCCTGGTGGCGTCAAATGATATCGGCCTTGTGCTGAAATCCGCCGAGTTGCCGCCCGCCCGCCGGCCAGGTCGTTCCGCGAGGCGTCACCGGACGCATCGAACCCGTTTCCGGGCTGGTGCGGCGGGGCGCCCGGGCGTCCCACGTCACCAACGACCTCGGCTGGGTGGACGATGACGGCTACCTCTACTTGCAAGGACGGGCGGGGCCGCAGCAGCGCAGCGGCGGCGAGTTCGTCAACCTGCGTGCCGTCGAGCGTGTGGTTGGCGACCTGCCCGGCATCGTGACCGTCGAGGCATACATGGCCCCGGACCAGCGATTCGGCCAGCGCGTGGCCCTGCGCCTGGACACCACCACGGTGGTTGATCCGGACGGCATAAGGGCGGCATTGCGAGACCGTCTTGGCCCGGCCGCCGTCCCCGGAATTGTTGAGATCGCTAGGCTGGAGTCATGAGCGCCATGCATTTCGAAATCGATAAGGACGTCAACCCACAGCTTCTTGGCGTGGCTTGGATGTTGGGCACCTGGCAGGGCGAGGCCAACGGCAACTGGCCTGGCCTCGGTGACTTCCACATCGGGGTGCGCATCGACTTCTCGTCCAACGGCACCCGCTACATGCACTACATCTGCCAGACCTACTGGCTGGACGACGACAACAACCCGTCCAAGCCTTTCAGCATGGAAACCGGCTTCTGGTTCCCCCATGACGACGCCACCATCGACGTGGTGCTGGCTGACGCCGACGGTTGGATGGAGAACTACAAGGGCACCATCCAGGGGGCCAAGATCGAGTTGACGTCCGACGTCGTCGCCCGCATTGACACCGCGGACGAGCCCTACACCGGCGGCCAGCGCCTCTACGGCAACGTCAACGGGCAGTTGCTGTGGACGTGGGACGCCGCCGCCACCGACGTGCCGATCCAGCCGTTTCTGTGGGCGACGCTGAACCACACGGCCGTCGAGGTGGGCGCCGCCTGATGACCCCGGCCATGCCTGTGCCTGTGCCCGACGGCCCGGACGCCGGGCAGCCCTGGCACTACGGCGACCCGCTTCGCGAGCAGAGACGATTCGAGCAGGGCTTTTGGGGCGAGCCCATCGGCGTCTGGGCCAAAGAGGCCCTGCGGATCGCGGCCTGCCAGCCCCGTCCCGGCCTGGACGACGACCCGTCCGCGCCGCCCGACTGGCAGCTGCGCCTCGTCCACCTGGACGGCTCAGTCGAGGACCTGCCACCCGTGGGGACGCCATTGACGCTGGACGGCGCCACCGTCGGACGCCTGGGCACCACCGCCTACCACTACGAGCTGGGCCCCATTGGCCTTGCCCTGCTGGCACCGGATATCCCCGGCGGAACCACCGTCCTGGCGGGCGCAACCGCCGCCCTGGTGGTGTATTGTGGTGCTCACTTGATGTGATCCTGACTAGGGAGGTTGTTGATGGCATACCCCGTGGTGTATCCAGAGCCGGTGGTGGTTTGGGTGGCGAATCAGTATAAGGCGGCGGTCCAGTCGCAGTGGTCGCGGGTGACGCCTGATTTGGATGATTGGCGTGGCCTGTTGGATGGGGTGGTTGGGTTGTTGCCGCAGGCGTGGTCGGGTGGGTCTTCTGATTCGGTGTGCCAGTGGCTGGGTGATGTCCGCTCGTCGATGCAGCGTTGTTGTGACGGGTGTGATGACGAGTTTCGGTACGCTTTCAATGGGCAGCCTGATTTGGTGGAGTCGACGGCTTGGCAGGCGCACTGGTCGGGTTCGGGGGGTTATCGTAGTTTGCCGGTGGGGGCGTGAGCTGTGGCGTATGTGTCGATTGATATCGAGTTGATGCAGCAGGCGATCGACAAGTTGGATGCTGTGTTGAACCGGATGCCAGGCTATGTTGCCAGTGTCCAGTTGGGTTTGGGGGATGTGTGGTTGTCGTATCCGGGCTTGTCGGATTGGAGTTGGAACGGGGCAAGTTTTTGGCAGATCAAGGACTTGCGTGACGATCTGGCGGCCCGGCTGCAGAAGGCGAAGGATTTGGCGGCTTCAACACCGGGGTTCGGTGTGACGGTCACCGCAGCTGGCTACAGCATCGACTTGCATGGCCAAAACTATGTTGTGTCTTTTGATGACCAGCTGGGTGCTTCGAACGCGCAGACCGCGGCGACGATCATCAAGAACCTGGCCGGGGGGTATCCGGGGGTGTCGGGGGGTGTTCCGCAGCAGTTGTTGTCGCTGTTGGACCAGGGTGCCCATGACCCGGATTTCG
>WRFI01000124.1 GCA_009778875.1 Propionibacteriaceae bacterium
CGGGCGGAACGCCGGTTCGAGCTGGCGACGGCGCAGACGCCTGCCCAAGCCTGGTGGCCACTTGATTACGCGTCGAGTACGGCGTCTGTGCGCTCGGGCCGGCTGGAGCCCGCCGCGTCAACCCGCCCCATTAGGGCTTGGCGAAATAGTCGGCCACTACGTCGCGCTCGTCGAAGGGATAGTTGACGCCCATGACCTCTTCGTAGGTGACCGCCCCCTTGCCGACCAGCAGGACGACGTCGCCGGGGCCGGCCATGTCGAGAATCTTCGGTATGGACACGTGACGGTCGCGGATGGTCTCGTGCTTGCCGGCGCCGCCGCCGCGCTCGATGCCCGTGGCGATGTCGGCCAGAATCTGGTCGGGGTTGTCCATGCGCGGGCTGGCGTCGGACAGGATCGTGTAGTCCATGTAGCGCCCGAGCATCTCGCCGCAGTCGAAGCGCCGCTCGTGCGAGCGGTCACCTTCCAGCCCGAAGACGGCCAGCAGACGCTTGGGATGATAGGCCTGCACGCCCTCGATCATCGCTTCCATCGACAGCCGGTTGTGGGCGAAGTCGATCAGCACGGTGTAGGGCGCGGGCACGTCGATTACTTCAAGGCGCCCCATCGCTTTGGCGCTCGCCAGGCCGGCCCTCATCGCCTCGACGGGCAGCCCCAGGATATCGGCCACAGCGATGGCACACAGCGCGTTCGAGACGTTGAACTTGCCCACCAGGTTGATATCGAACTCCCCGGTGAAGTCCGGCGCCTGGCAGACGAACCTCTGGTTGTGCACGCCCGGCGTGGTCTCTTCTGCCTCGATCTGGCCGTGAAAGTCAACCCCGGCGCTCAACCCGTACGTCTTCAGCGGCGTCGTGACGCCCTCGACGATCTGATCGAACAGTTCGGCGTCCCGGTTGACGACGACGACGTCCGACTGGTCGAAGATGCGCTTCTTGCAGGCGAAGTAGTGCTCAAAGCTGGGGTGTTCCAGCGGCGAGATGTGATCGTGGGAAATGTTGGTGAACACCCCGATGTTGAACTGCACCCCGTCGGTGCGGTGCATCATGAAACCCTGGCTGGTGGCCTCCATGATGACGGTTGTCACACCGGCGGTCACCATGTCGGAAAAGATGTGCTCCAGCTCGTAGCTCTCGGGCGTCGTGTTGAGCCCCTTGGTGTGATAGATGCCGTCCACGGCGCGCGGGTCGTCCGGCGCCGGGTAGGTGATGCCGTTCGACCCGATGATGCCCACATTGACACCTGACGCCTCGCAGATCGCCTTGATGATGTAGGACGTGGTTGTCTTGCCTTTTGTGCCGGTCAAACCGATGACGGTCAGCTTCCTGGCCGGATGCCCGAAGTAGGCGGCGCTCATGCCCGCCAGGGCGACGCGCGAATCGGGCACCTGGAAGACCGTCACATCGCCCTCTGGCGCGCCCTTTGGCCAGCGCTCGACGACGAAGGCCCGCACGCCACGGCTGTAGGCGTCACCGATGAAGTCGTGACCGTCGTGCTGAACGCTCGGCAGGGCGACGAAGACGTCCCCCGGTTGGCCGTGGCGCGAGTCGTAGACGATGTCGCGCACCTCGGCGCCGCCGTCACCGGCGATGAACTCCCCCGTCAATGTGCCGACCAGATCAAGCAACGATGCTTTCATTCCCACACCTTCGATTTTACGCGGCCTTGTTTTTCGGCTTCAGGATGTAGCCGATGACGATGACGACAATTATGCCTATCGTCAAGTAATTGGCGATCCGGGCGTAGGCCTTGAGCACGGCGACGGCCGGCTCACCGATCGCAAAACCCAAACCGAAGTAGGCCAACTGCCACAGTGCCGAGGCGGCCGCGTCCAAAAGCATGAACTTTTTCCAGCTCATTCCCGACGCCCCGGCCAGCACAAAGACCACGGCCATGATCGGCAGCGGTATCGGCACGTAGGCCAGGAAGATGCCCAGCGCCCCCCAGCGCAGCGCCCAGGTTTCGGCCCGGGCGTAGTTCTTGGCGGCCCGCTTCGACTGCCCCGCCCACACCTCGATGATGCCGCGTCCCCACAGCTTGCCAGCCCACCAGTAGACCCAGTCAAACTTGATCGACATAATCAGGCCGGCCAGCATCGGCCACCACCAACTGACGTACTCGCCCACCCTGGTCAGCGAGCCCAGCCCGGCAATGGCGGCCCGCGAACCGGTCAGGGTCACGAGCAGCGGCACATTCAGGCCCATCAGCCAGGTGCGCAACGGTATCATCGTCAGGCCCCACACCCCGATGATGCCGATCCAAGCCAGGCAGGCAATATCGGCCTTGCCGGGCTTGTGACGCCACGGCATGCCGGGGTCGTCCCACCATTCCTTCTCGACCGCATCCGGCCCGTCTTTGGCCAGGTCGGCGTCTGGCGACTGTTCGCTCATCAGTTGGTCATTTCGGCGGTCAACGCCAGCAGGGCGTCTTTGGCGGCACACGGCGGCAGGACATCAAGCTCGGCCTCGGCCTGCCGGGCATAGCCGGCCACCGCCTCGCGGGCCTGGCCCATCACCGGGTGGGCGCGCAGCACAACCACCGCCTCAGCGACCTGTTCGTCCGTCATTCCGGGGCCGAAACTTAAAACCAGTTGCTTGTCGGCCGGGACGTCCGAGCGGCGCAGCAGCAGAATGGGCAGCGTCGTCACCCCCTGCCTCAGGTCGGTGCCGGGGCTCTTGCCGGAGGCATCCGAGGTGATGTCGATCACGTCGTCGTGAAGCTGGAACGCCATTCCCATGGCCTCGCCGAACCGTCCCAGTGCTGCCAGGACGGGTGCATCCAGGTGGGCCACCATCCCGCCGAAAACGGCCGACGTCGAGATCAGCGCCGCCGTCTTGTCCGACAGCACCTTGAGGTAATGATCCATCTCGTCCTCGCCGGCGGCGGGGCCCCGGAACTCGGCGATCTGCCCCTGAACCATTCGGGCGAACGTCTGGGATTGCAGCGCCACAAAGTCGGTGCCCAGACCCGCCACCAACCAGGACGCGCGCGCGAACAGGTAGTCGCCGGTCAAGATCGCCACAGTGTTGCCGTAGCGCAGGTTCGCCGACTCGACGCCGCGCCGCAGTACCGCCTCGTCCATCACATCGTCGTGGTACAGGCTGGCCACGTGGGTCAGCTCGACCACCAAGGCGGCCGAATCCAAGTCGTCTTGATCAAGGGGCCCCTCGCCGATTTGCGCTGTCAGGTTCACCAGCAGCGGGCGCAGCCGCTTGCCGCCGGCAGCCAGGATGTGATGCGACGCGTCGGTGACGAACGGGCTGTCGGCCTGCGTTATGGCCGCTAGCTTCGATTCGACGCGGGCAAGCCACGCCGCCGTGTCAGTGTCACCGGCCATCGGCCGTCTCCTGTCTAGTTGGGGCATCGTTGTTGATACCCCCCTATGTTACCGGAGCATTTGCCCCGCCAAGCTTGCGAGATGGGTGAAGTAGTTGGGAAAAAGCCCGCCGACCAGCGTGGCTGCCGTGCACAGCGCCAACACGATTCCCAGCGACACCGGCACCTTGACGACGTCGGCCGGCTGATCGGTGTTGTCGCCCGCTTCGGCCGCGGCCCGCTCAATGGACGGCTTGCCGAACCAGATCACCAGCACGATCCTCATGTAGAAGCCCAAAGCCACCAGCGAGAACACCAACCCGAGGATCACCAGCCAGGCCAGGCCACCCTGCCAGGCGACGACGAAGGCGTCCAGTTTGCCGATGAAACCAGCCGTCGCCGGGATGCCCGCCAAGGAGCACAGGAACAGCGTCATGGCGGCAGACACCCACGGATGACGACGCCCCAAGCCCGCCCAGGACGCCAAGTTCGGCGCCTCGCCCGTTCCGTCGCGCACCAGCATGATGACGGCGAAGGCGCCCAGCGTGGCCAACCCGTAGGACGCCAGGTAGTACACCGCCGCCGTCATTGAGCTCAGGGCGCCAACGGTGGTGACGGCCACGGCCGCCGCAATCGGCACCAGGACAAACCCGGCATGGGCGATGGACGAGTAGGCCATCAGGCGTTTGATGTTGGTTTGCGTCAAGCCGAATATGGCGCCCAAGCCCATCGTCAGCGCCGCCACGATGCCCAGCGGCACCGCCCACGTCCAGGAAAGGCCGCCGAAGGCCACATAGAGCACGCGGATCAGCGCGCCGAAGGCCGCCACCTTGGTGCCGACCGCCATGTAGGCCGTCAGCGGCGTCGGCGCACCGGTGTAGACGTCCGGCACCCAGGCGTGGAAGGGCACCGCCCCCACCTTGAACAGCAGACCCACCATCAGCAGCGCGAAGCCCGCCAAAAGCAGCGGCTGACGCGCCAGGCCAAGGCCGATGGCCTTGTCGATGGCCGAATAGTCGGCGCCACCGGCAAAGCCGTACGTCAGCGCGGCGCCGTACAAGAAGATGGCCGAGCTGAAGGCGCCAAGCAGGAAGTATTTCAGCGCCGCCTCGTGGCTGAGCAGTCGGCGACGCCGGGCAAGTGCCGTCATCAGATACAGCGGCAGCGACAAAACCTCCAGCCCGATGAACGCCGTCAGCAGGTCGGTGGCCGCCGGGAACAGCAGCATGCCGGTCAATGAGAACAGCATCAGCGGGAAGATCTCGGTGTGCTCCGCGCCCTCAGCCTCCGCTGTCCGCTCGTCGGACGATCCGGGGGCTGCCACAGCCATCGGTGTGAAGGACGAGACGCCGCCGAACCGCTGCGCCATCAACACCACTGCACCGAGCGCGAACAGCAAGAGCCCGGACCAGACGATCAGCGTCGCGTTGTCGATGCTGACCGAGAAATTGCCGGCCAACACCCGGGCGGACGGGGTCTTCCAGTTGATGATGACGCGCACCAGCGCCACCACGACGATGACAGCGGTGAACCAGGCCTGGGTGACGAACCGGCGCCGACGCGGCACCAGCGCCTCCAGCAGAACACCAACCAGAGCGCCGAGGGCAACTACCAGCAGGGGCAATAGGGCGTTATATGCCATGTCACCGACCTCCCTCGGGATCGCTCATCTGGGCCACCGACATCGTTTGAGTCGCGGTGTCGGACACCAGGTTTTGGATTACCCCCGGGAACACGCCCAAGGCGATCACCCCGAGCAGCGCCAAACCGGCCGCCCAGCGCGACGTCGGCCGGATGTCGCCCACCTGCGGCGCGCCCTCCGGCTGCATCTCGTCGTCCACACTGTCTGCGGCACCGGTGAAGACGCGCTGATAAGCCCACATGACGTAGACACCGGCGCCCAGCACAGCCAGCAGGGCGACGGCCACCAACACCGGGTGACGGGACCAGGCACCAACGATGATTGACAATTCCGCGGCGAAGTTGGCCGTGCCCGGCAGCGCCAGCGTGGCCAAACCAGACACCAGGAAAACACCGGCCAGCACCGGGGCGCGACGGGCCAAACCGCCGAACGTGCCCTTGGTCAGGTCGTCGCCGCGCCGCTTGACGGCCCAACCGGCCGCCAGGATAAGCGCCGTCGCGCTCAGCGCGTGCGCCGCCACATAGGTCATCGCGCCGCTGACGCTGGCGCTCGTGAACGCGAACAGGCCAAGCACCATGAAGCCCGCGTGGCTGATCGAGGTGAAGGCCGCCATCCGCATCAGGCTGCGCGAGGCGATGGCCGCGAAGGCGCCGTAGACCACCGTCACCAGGGCCACGATCTCGATGGCGAACGCTGCCCAGGTCGCCCCGCCCGGCGTGATGCCCACGCAGAAGCGCACCATTCCGTAAAGGCCGATGCCGTCCAGCACGCCGACCAGCAGGACGGACGCGGCCGGCCTGGCCTGCTCGACGGCGTCAGGCAGCCAGGGA
>WRFI01000125.1 GCA_009778875.1 Propionibacteriaceae bacterium
GCCGAGGGCCCCCCAACGGCTTCGGATGGGTCCCATGGATTCCCAGTAGCCGGTCGCGGCGCTGCCGATGATGTAACCATTCTGGTATTGCTGCCACGAGATGTCGCCCTGGGCATTCTTTGTAATTGGCCCGGTGGGTAGTCCCATGGTTCCGGTTTGGTAGCCGAGGGCCCCCCAACGGCTTCGGATGGGTCCCATGGATTCCCAGTAGCCGGTCGCGGCGCTGCCAATAATGTATCCATTCTGGTATTGCTGCCACGAGATGTCGCCGTTCACCGTCCCAGCGGCGGCGACGGGCCCCATAATTCCGCTTGCTGACCCCAATTCAGAGTAACGGGCCTGCAATTGTGGCAACACGGTGAGCGACATCGTCGGCGTCTGCGTTGAACCAAACCAGTCCGTGAAGTAGCTGTAAAAATTGGAGTTGCCATACGCGCCGCATGACACTACTGATCCCGGCGGGTTCGCCAACACCGCGGCGTTTGGCTGATACGGGGTGTACCTGTACAACGCCGATGTTGCTCGGTTGGAGATGTACAGGTTCGACCCACCGCAGGAGGCGGTCGGGTTGTACTGCACATACACCGTTGTGTAGGCCGGGTAGTTCGACCAGCCGCCGTTCAGCACCGTTCTGAACAGGTTGGCGGCGTTGCTCAACTGGTTCTGGAAGCCGTAGTAAACCGTGTTGCAGGCGGCGGTGTCGGGGCAGCCGTAACCGGTGGCTATCTTGTACTGGTTGGAGTTCGGCGAGGTGTCGGTTATCAGGCCCTGTTCTTTTTGCAGCAGCACAATCAGCACCTGCGGGTTTATCTGGTATTGCTGCGACACGTTGTAGATGATCTGCGCCGCGGATAGCCCGTCAAAGGTGGAGTTCCGCAGGCACAGGAACGTCCCGTTCTTCGTCCCCGGGACGCCACCCGTGATCTGGTACGTCACCGACGAGTTGGTGCTCAGATAAGCCGAAGACGACGACGTCGCCACGACCGCGATTCCGCTGCTGTTGCCGCTGGAAACCGCCTTGGTGCAGGCATTCTTGCTGTCAAGAAACGCCTGAATCTGTGCCACTGACATCGTGTTGGCGGCGCCCATCACCGCGTCCGACATGATGTTGCCAGCCTGGAAACCGGCCAGCGTGGCCTGTGCCTGGTTAAGACCTGTGACAACGCCGAACACCGTGCCCGCCACACCGACAGCTATGGCCGTCAGGCCAGCCAGCCACGTGGGGCGATGTGTTCCACGATGCGCCCCAGCGCCATGAGAACCGCCTGCCATCACTGCACCTTTCCCGAGGTGGTACCCGTCAGCCCGCCGCTTGTGGCGGTGACGGTGAAGCTGTCGCCCATCTTGATCTGGCCGATCGGAATCTGGTTGATCTGGCAGGACGAGTTCGTGGCGTTGGCCACAATCGCCACCGATGTGCTGTAGTTGCCCACCGTGATCTGGCACTGCCCGTCACCCGAGACGATGTTGGTGATGGTGGCCACCACCCGCACCACCTTGTACGGGGTGTCAAGAACCATGCTGGCCGATATCGCCAGGTCGCTCGCCGGGGGCAGCGTCACCGTCGAGCGGTCGATGGTCTGCTGGCTGTTCGACGTGTCTGACGCGGTGATGGGCGGCAAAGGGCTCTCGGTGCCCATGTTGTAGTCAGGCGCCGTCGAGGCCGGGCTATCAGTTGGGGTTGCGGTAGTGGTTGTTGTGGGCGGCAGATCCACTGGCGGCTGAGCACAAGCCGTCAGGCCGACGCCCAGCAGCCCGGCCAACAGCGCCACCAGGACGCCGAATCGGCGGGTGCGCCCGTGAGGGGAAGTTTCGCGATGCACAAAACCAGAATAGCCGGTGTGGCAAGGCAACCGGGGGACCTCCGGCTCAAGGCTCATGTCACGCTTGAGGCTACTCGGGCCGAAACGCCGCAGGCGTGTTCAGTGCGGGCAGCGGCAGCGTCCAAATACGGTCGGCCACCTGGCGCACCTCGGTGCCTGTGTAGATCACGTAGCCCTTGTCCATTCCCTTGGCCGCGCGAAGGCTCAGCAGGCCGTCAGATCTGCCGAAAAATGTACATGGCATGTACAAAAATCTGTACATGGGATGCACAAAAATCTGGGGTCAGCGCTACGCTGCTTTGTTGGCCGCCCGGGCTTGCAGCTCCGCCTGGGTGGGCATGCCGTAGGCGGAAGCGGTTGTGTCGTGTAGCTGGGTGACGGCGGAGCGCACCCGGTCGTTGAACGGGCTGGGCATCTCGGCCGTGTGCGGCCACATCGGCGGGCCGAAGGCCAGGTGGACGGGCGGCCGCCCGCCCTTCCAGCGCTGGGCGCTCGCCGGCCAGGCGTCCCACGTGCCCACCAGGGCCGCCGGCACAATCGGGACGACGTGCGAGATCGCCAACGCCGCCGAACCGGGCTGGAACGTGCCCATCGCACCCGTGCGCGACCGCGTCCCCTCCGGGAAAATCAGCAGCGGCACGCCCTCGGCCAGCAGCTGGCCCGCCAGCCCGCGGCGGTGACGGTCCGTGGCCGTCGTCTCCTGGCTGGCCCGCTGCACCGGGAACGCGTTGAAAAACAAAGTCGGCGAGATCGCCGTGTACCAGTGCTTGAAGAAGAAATCGGCCGCCGCGCCCGTCGCCAGGCGGCTGGAAAGACGCTGCGGCATGCCGCCGAACAGGATCGGCGTATCCAGATGTGAACAGTGATTCGACACCAGAATGAACGCCTGATCCGTCGGCAGGGTCTCAAAATGTTCGACGCCGTGAACCTCAACGCGCACCAAGCTCCAGATGAACGGCTTCAACCCCAGCACCTGGACGCCGGAGCGAAAACCCCGGTTGATGGCGCTGGTGTAGCGGCTACTCGGCGACACGATCGTCACCCTTCAACCGGTTGGGGGAGTGCCGCGACGACACCAGCATCTGCGACGCCTTCTCGGCAACAACCGCCGGGCCGTGCTGGGCCACCCAGATGGCGAACCGCCATTTCATGCTCGGCACGCACACGCTGCGCCCGGCCAGTGCCGCCGCCAACCCCTCGGCGGCCACCACGTCGGCGTCAACCCAGATGAACGCGGGAAGCTTGGGGCGCCCGACCCCCGCCCGGTCGTGGAAGGCCGTCTTCACCCAGCCCGGGCACACGGCCGTCGCCGTGACGCCGCTGCCCCTGAGCTCGACGGCCAAGCCTCGCGTGTACGACACCACCCAGGCCTTGATGGCCGAATAGTTGCCCACATTGATCCAGGCGGACGCGCTGGCCACGTTGATGATGTGGCCAGGTGTGCCGCGCCGCACCATCGCCCGCGCCGCCACATTCGACAGCTTCAGCACGGCCGTCACCATGATGGCCATGGCGGTTTCCTGAAGGGCCAGGTCGTCGTCCAACAGCGACGCGTGCAGCGCGATGCCGGCGTTGTTGATGACGACGTCGCAGGGCTTCTCGTCTACCTCGATGCGCGCCGCAACCTGGGCGACGTCATCAGGCCTGGCCAGGTCAACCGCCATCGTTTCGACGTCAATGGCGTAGCCAGCCCGCAGTTGAGCGGCCACCTCGTCAAGCTTGCCCCCGTCACGAGCCACCAACACCAGGTCGGCGCCATGCTCAGCTAAGGTGCGTGCAAAAGCCAGCCCGATACCAGAAGATCCGCCAGTCACCAATGCGCGCATAGACACCGATTCTAGTCCATCAGCCCGGGCCGAAAACCTCACTTGTCCAATAGGGCGGCCGTCTGATTGGCCATCGACAGTTCCTCGTTGGTTGGCACCACCAGCACGGTGATGGCGCTGTCGGGGGACGAGATGATGCGGGCCTCCCGGCTTCGCTCGGCGTTCTTGGCCTCGTCCAGCTTCACGCCAAGGCAGGCCAGGCGCGCGCAGATCATGGATCGCAGGCCTGCCGCGTTCTCGCCGATGCCCGCCGTGAAGGTGATCGCCTGAGCGCCCCCCAGCAACACGTGGTAACCGGCGATGTACATGACCAGGCGGTGGGCGTAGACGTCCAAAGTCAGAATGGCCTGCGCGTCACCGGCCTCGGCCGCATCCGACACGTCCCTCATGTCGGAGTGGCCCGTCATGCCCAGCAGCCCGGACTGCTTGCCCAACAGGTTGTCGACCTGCTCGACGGATTGCCCCGTCTGCTGGCAGATGTAGGCGATGATACTGGGGTCGAGGTCGCCCGTCCGGGTGCCCATCACAAGGCCCGGCAGCGGCGTGAAACCCATCGAGTTTTCGATGGCGACGCCGTCGTTGACGGCCGAGACGGACGAGCCGTTGCCCAGGTGGCAGACGATCTGACGAAGGCCTGGCGTGCCCAGAATTTCGGCGACCTTGGCGCTGACGTAGCTGTGGGACGTGCCGTGGAAACCGTACTTGCGGATGCCCAGACGGTGGGCGAGCTCCGTCGGCAGGGCGTAGGTGTAGGCCTCGGCCGGGATGGTCGAGAAGAATGCGGTGTCGAAAATGGCCACCTGGGGCACGTCCGGCAGCACCGCCTGGGCGGCCCTGATGCCCTGGAGGGCGGGCGGGTTGTGCAGCGGCGCCAGCGGCGACACCTCCTCGATGGCGGCGATGGCGGCGTCGTCGATCAAGGTCGGGGCGCGGAACTTCTCGCCACCGTGGACGACCCGGTGGGCGACGGCCACCGCCGAATCGATATCCGGGCCGTGCTTGTGGAACAGGTCGACGACGACGGCGAGCGTCGCGGAATGATCGGGCAGCGCCGTGGTCACCGTGAAGTCTTCGCCACCCACCGTGTGGGTGACTACGCCTTCGGCCTGCCCGATGCGTTCAGCCAGGCCTTTGGCCATCACATCGCCGGTGGCAACGTCGATCATCTGATACTTGACGGAGCTTGAACCGCAGTTCAGCACGAGGATGGGGCGGGAATCAGACATATTGACCTTCTTGGTCGAACTTGAAAGGGGCAACCTCAAGGTTACCTTGTGTGGCGGCGGCGTGGGGTCAGGTGGTCTGGCCAATTCCTCCCCTCCCAAGGAAAGGCAGCGCCTGGACCACCGAAAATTCCCCTCTGCGGAGGGGTGGCGGCGGAGCCGACGGGGTGGTCTCGCGAGGGGTGCAGCGCCGGAGCCACGGAAAATTCCTCCTCTGGGGAGGGGTGGCGGCGGAGCCGACGGGGTGGTCTCGCGAGGGGTGCAGCGCCGGAGCCACGGAAAATTCCCCTCTGCGGAGGGGTGTCGGCGGAGCTAACGGGGTGGTCCCGCGAGGGATGCAGCGCTGGAGCCACAGAGAATTCCCCTCTGCGGAGGGGTGGCAGTCGCGAAGCGACTGACGGGGTGGTCCCGTGAGGGGTGCAGCGCCACAACCACCTGGGTGGTCTGTTACCTTTTTTGTGCTGACGCGGACGCTTCGCGTCCTTGTCGTCGAAGTTTGGTGGTGACGCTGGGCGGGTGGTCACCTGGCTGGCTGGCTTTGCCGCACTGGTTGCGGCTGGCTGCCGGGGACGGCCGTGGCTGGGTTGGTCTGGTTTCAGGGTTCCAGACGTCAGGATGAGGAGATAACCCCGCAAAACCTCCCCGCCAACCGCCTTACCGGGCACGGTTGTAGGACTTAGCACGGGTTCGGCACGGTTTTCGTGTAGGTAAGTCCGGCAACCGTCGCACCGAACGGACAGATCAGCCGAGGTTTGCGGAGTTACCACCCTGCCACCGGGCGGAAAACTGAACGAAATGCGAAGTTACGCAACGCCTTGCCGGAAAACTGCCAAACTACCGTTGGGGTGACTTGCCGGGCGGCGCAAGTGGCAAACGCGACCACCAACGCAACCCACCGCTGCGGGTGACGTGCC
>WRFI01000126.1 GCA_009778875.1 Propionibacteriaceae bacterium
ATGTGGCCGTCCATTCCGCCACCAAGTACATGTGCGGGCACGGCACGACGCTGGCCGGCGTCATCGTCGATTCGGGGAACTTCGATTGGGCGGCCCACGCCGACCGCTTCCCCGGGCTGACCAAGCCGGACTCCGCCTATCACGACATGGTGTGGACGAAGGCGGCGGGCAGGGCCGCCTACATCACGCGGGCCCGCACCGTCCTGCTGCGAAACACCGGCGCCACGCTGGCGCCGTTCAACTCGTTCCTGCTGCTGCAGGGCCTGGAGACGCTGGCGCTGCGCATGGAACGCCACTCGTCCAACGCCTCGGCCATCGCCCAACACTTGGAGCAGCACCCCGATGTGGCGTGGGTGAACTACCCGGGGCTGGCGTCAAGCCCGTCCTTCGAGGTGGGCCAGCGGGTGCTGACCGGGCGCGGCTACTCGGGCATCATGTCGTTCGGCCTGAAGAGCGGGCGCGAGGGTGGCGTGAAGTTCATAAAGGCCCTGAAACTGTTCTCGCACCTGGCGAACATCGGCGACGCGAAGTCGCTGGCCATCCATTCGGCCTCGACGACGCACTCGCAGCTCAGCGACGATGAGCTGCGGGGCGCCGGCGTGGCGCCCGAAATGGTGCGCCTGTCCATCGGCATCGAAAACGTCGACGACCTGATCGATGATTTGGACCAGGCGCTGGAGGCGGCAAAGTGACCATCGCCGCCGACGCCACCAAGCTCGTCGGCCACACCCCCCTGGTGCGGCTGAACCGCCTGTACGACGCGGGCGTGACAGTGCTGGCCAAGCTGGAGTACTTCAACCCGGCCAGCTCCGTGAAAGACCGTGTCGGCGTGGCGATCGTCGACGCCGCCGAAGCGTCGGGCACACTGGTTCCGGGCGGCGTGATCGTCGAGGCGACATCCGGCAACACCGGCATCGCCCTGGCCTGGGTGGGTGCCGCGCGGGGCTATCGCGTCATCATCGTCATGCCCGAGTCGATGAGCTTGGAGCGCCGGGTTTTGGTGCAAGCTTTCGGGGCGGAGCTGGTGCTGACACCCAAGGCGGACGGCATGGCGGGCGCCGTCGCCGAGGCTGAACGCCTGGCCGCCACCACCCCCGGTGCCGTGCTGGCCAGCCAGTTCTCCAACCCCGCCAACCCGGCCACACACCGCGCCACGACGGCCGGGGAAATCTTGGCGGACGTGCCCGACATCGGCTATTTCGTGGCCGGCGTGGGCACCGGCGGGACGATCACCGGCGTCGGCCAGGTGCTCAAGCGGCGCCGCCCAGGCGCCCAGGTCGTCGCCGTCGAGCCAGCCGAATCGCCGCTGCTCAGCGTCGGCCAGGCCGGGCCGCACGGCATCCAGGGCATCGGCGCCAACTTCGTGCCCGACATCCTCGACCGCACCGTCATCGACGAGGTGGTGACGGTCACCACCCCCGATGCCATCGGCTGGGCCCGTCGCGCGGCCGCTCGCGAGGGTCTTTTGGTGGGCATCTCGGCGGGCGCCGCCTTGGCCGCCGCCGGCGTCATCGCGTCACGCCCCGAAGCCCAGGGCACCACGATCGTGGCGATGATTCCCGACTGGGGCGAGCGCTATCTCAGCACCCCCCTATTTGCTGACATGCAAACGCGCTAAAGTAATGCTCGGCTGGGTATCCAGCCCGAAAAAAGGAGCAGCCGATGAAGGCGTGGCGTTTTTATGGAACAGACAAACCGCTGGTGTTCGAGGAGGTCGATGAGCCCCAGGCCGGGCCGGGGGAGGTCGTCGTCGACGTGAAGGCGGCGGGGGTTTGCCACTCGGATGTGTCGGCACTGGACGACCCGGGCTGGATGCCGATGTTCTTCCGCATCCCGATGACGCTCGGGCACGAGAATGCCGGGGTCATCTCGCAGGTCGGTGAGGGCATGGAGCAGTGGAAGGTCGGCGACCGCGTCGGTTTGGCACCGGTCATGTCGGACGGCGACGCCATCGGCTACGGCAAATGGGACGGCGGCTATGCCCCGAAACTGCGGGCCACCGAAGACAACATCGTCAAGCTGCCCGACGAGGTGTCGTTCGAGCTGGGGGCTTTGGCCACCGATGCCGGGCTGACGGCCTACCACGCCATGGTTGTGCGCGGCGGGGCGGCGAAGGGCATGAAGGTAGGCGTCATCGGCCTCGGCGGGCTTGGCTATGTCGGGGCCCGTGCCGCGGTGCTGATGGGCTGCGAGGTCTACGGCGCGGAGATCGCGCCAGGCGCCCGGCAGTTGGCCGGGGAGATCGGCCTGACCGATGTCGCCGATTCGATCGACGCGTTCAAGGACCTTGACCTGATCGTCGACTATGCCGGCTTCGGCACGACGACGGCGGCGGCGCTGATGGCTCTCAAGGAGTTCGGCACGCTGGTGCAGGTGGGCATGGGGCGCCTGGAGTCGACGATCAGCACCTACCCGTTGATCATCAACCAGTTGACCATCAAGGGCTCCAAGTCGGGCACCAAGGAGGACCTGGCGGCCCTCTACGACCTGATGGCCACCGGCCAGCTCAATCCGCCGATGAACCTGATCAAGCAAGCCGACGTGCCGGATGCCCTGGCCAACCTGCGCAAGGGCGGGGTTGTCGGGCGCTACATCGCCGTCTACGACGACTGAAAATTCCCCTCCTAAGCTAAGGAGCGGAATTGCGACTGGCGATCTTGATCCTCGACGTCAGGACCATGTTGATCACCGCGATGCCGCCCGCCACCATGAACACCGGCTGATACGACCCGGTGGCCGCCCACAGCAGCCCGCCCAGTGTCGGAATTGACATCGATGCGATGTGGGTGATGCTGGTGCCGGTGGAAAGCGTTGACGTGACATCCGCCTCGTCCACGGCGATCTTGCGCATGTAGGTTGAGCGCGCCATCTCAACCACGCTCATGGACGAGTCGAGCACATAGCACGCGGCAATCAGGACAACCGCGACGGCGGCTGTGAAAACCTTGCCGGAAAAGGCGTAGCCAAAGCACACCAGCAGCAGGAGCACCGCCTCGGCGCCCAACACTTTCCGCTCGCCGATCCTATCGATCGCCCGGCCGACGATGGTGCGCGTGCCGATCTGCACGACGCTGATGACCACGCCCAACACGGCGAAGGTCGGCGCGTCCACGGAAAAGACGGTCACGAGCACCCACGGCGCGAATGTCAGAAAGATCTGCTGCCGCGCGCCGCTCACCAGGCACAGGGCGTAATACAGCGAATACTGCTTGCGGAAGACGAACTTGGGACGCCTGTGGGTTGGCCTGTCGGGGGTCATCAGACCCATCGCGATGGCGGCCCCGACGAAGCACACCCCGGCGCAGATGAACAGCGGCCGGTAGCCGACGTGGAAAAGGCGCATCGTCACCCACACGACGCCGTTGCCGATGATCCCGGCGACCAGACCGAAGGCGGCGTAGCGGGCCAGCCGCATGCCGAAGTGCTCCCGCGTCGACAGCGACATGCCAATTTTCGACGTCAACGGCATGAACACGTGCGAGCCGAGAGAGTAGATGAACAACCACATCATCATGATGGAGTATCGGGGTGCCAGCAGCGACATGCCGAAGACGCCGACGAACTGAAGCACCATCGTCACCCGCGACAATCGGATGTCCCCGAGAAACGCCATCAAGCCGACCACGAACATGACGATCAGCCCGGCGCCCTCACGCGGAACCTCCAACAGCCCCCGCTGCGTTTCCGTGATGCCGTAGACGGCGTTGAGCCAGTTCGGGAAGATCGCGTTGTAGATTCCGTTGCCGAGCCCCAGCATGAACCCCACCAAGAGGTAGAGCGAAAACTCCCTGTCGTCGCGGACGTCGATTTTCAGCTTGTCGAGAAATGCGGAGAAAACCATAGGACCTCAAAGACTAGTCCACGCGCGCCGCAATGTGAGACGCACACACCTTTGCCGCCCAACTGTGAAAGCGTTGCCTGGTGAGCTTGGCTGAGACGTTCCGCACCTGGCGGGCATCCCCCGCCTGGCGCATGGGCATGTCCATCGGAGCGGCCACCGGGCTGTACGGCCCGTCCTTTGGCGCCTTGGCCGTGTCGTCCGGTCTCAGCGTGTGGCAGGCCTGCGCCCTGTCGGCTTTGATGTTTACGGGTGGGTCGCAGTTCGCTTTCGCCGGCGTGCTGGGCGGCGGCGGCACCGGCCTGGCGGCCTGGTCGGCGGCCAGTCTTCTGAGCGTGCGCAACGGCATCTACGGGCTGGAGATGAAGGCCATGCTGCGCCCGCCGACGCCCGTCATTCCGGCGATGGCCCAGATCACAATCGATGAGTCGATGGGCACTTCCTCGGCCCAGACCGACCCGGTCGAGCAGCGCCGCGGGTTCGTCACCGCCGGAATCGCCGTCTATGTGCTGTGGAACCTCGGCACCCTGCTCGGCGCCCTGCTGGGCCAGGCCATCGGTGACCCGAAGGCTTTCGGCTTGGACGGGGCCGCCTCCGCCGCCTTCATCGGCCTGCTGTGGCCGCGGCTGAAGGGACGCGACCCCATCGCGCTGGCCGTCATCGCGGCCGCCACCACGATCATCGTCGTCCCCTTTGTGCCACCAGGCGTGCCGATCCTGATCGCGGCCGCCGTCACCACCGTCGCGACGCTGGTCCAGCAGAGGAGGCGGCCATGACCATGTGGGCTTGGGTGCTGGTCTCTTGCGCGACGGCCTACGCCATCAAGCTGGCCGGGTACGCACTGCCCAAGGCGGTGCTCGACCGCCCCGTCATCCATCGCACCGCTTCGGCGCTGACCGTCGGACTGCTGGCGTCGCTGGTGGTGACCAACACGCTGACGACGGGACAGCACCTGGTGCTCGATTCGCGCCTGCTGGCGCTGGCCGTGGCCGCCGTCGCCTTGTGGCGCAAGCTGCCCTTCATAATCGTCGTCATCCTGGGGGCTGTGGCGGCGGCCCTTGGCCGACTGGCTGGCCTGCCGTGAGCGCCGAGCAGTCCCCGTGGTGGGACAATGGAAAGCATGCAAAACCCCCGTGCCGGACAACCGGCCGAACCTCTTGACCTGATCGACGTCGACCGTGTGGTGGGCGCTTATTATGACATCAAGCCCGACCCCGCCAACCCGCTGCAGCGCGTCGTCTTCGGCACATCCGGGCACCGGGGCTCCAGCCTGGACGGCGCCTTCAACGAAGACCACATCGCGGCGATCACCCAGGCCATCATCGAATACCGCGCCAGCCAGGGCATCACCGGGCCGATGTTCATCGGCAAAGACACCCACGCCCTGTCGCTGCCCGCCTGGAAGACGGCGCTTGAAGTGCTGATGGCGCAGGGCGTCACCGTCGTGGCCGAGAGGGACGACGAGTACACCCCCACGCCGGCCGTTTCGCGGGCCATCATCGCCTACAACCGTGAGCACTCCCCCGCCGCCGACGGCATCGTCGTCACCCCGTCGCACAACCCGCCGCGCGACGGTGGCATCAAGTACAACTCGATCAACGGCGGCCCCTCCGACACCGACGCCTCAAGCTGGATAGCCGACCGCGCCAACCAGTTGCTGGAGGCCCACACCGTCATCGCCCGCCAGCCTTACGAGGCCATCGCCGCACGCATCCCCCGGTTCGACTATCGCACGCCCTACTGTGAGGCGCTGACGCAGGTGGTCGACATCGACGCCATCGCGACCTCGGGGCTGAGCATCGGCGCCGACCCGCTGGGCGGCGCGTCGATCGGTTACTGGCAGTGGCTGGCGGAGCACACCAACATGAACCTGACGGTCGTCAACAACATCGTCGACCCCCGCTGGGCCTTCATGACGCTGGACACGGACGGCAAGATCCGCATG
>WRFI01000127.1 GCA_009778875.1 Propionibacteriaceae bacterium
GAGTAAACCGTTTCCCGAGCTCTTGCGGCGTCCCCGCTCACGATGAACATTTGTCCAGACATTGGCGTCTCCTATCCGTACCCGATCCGTCATCGCACCGCGATCAATCGCCGGGGATTCCCATGCTAGCGGATTAGACCTGTAACGCGCCTGCCTCGTCTGCCCGTCGAATCAATCGAGGTCGGATTCTGGTTTCCACTACAACGCCACATGGGAGTCCAGTCGTCGCCGAAACTGAACGGGCCGGACCAGGCCTGGTGGTCAGTCTCTGGCCGAAACCTGTCGCCGTCCAGCCAGGCCGTCACATTGATGTAGAGCACCTGTAGGATTTGTTTCATGACCGACCGTATCGACAGCCTGGCCGCGAAGCTTGACGAGTTGCGACGGGCAGACCGGCAGTTCGCCGTTTTCGGCGCCAGTTCGCACCACTACCAACTTAACAATCCAGTTGACGGCCAGACGCTTGATGCTGTTGAGGCCAGCATCAATCATTCTTTGCCAGGTGACTATCGCGAGTTCATCACGCGAGTCGGTGATGGTGGTGCGGGGCCGTTCTACGGGCTACTGCGTCTGACCGACAGCGACGACCAGACCGCCGATCCCGGCGAGACGTTTCCCTATTCGGCAGACGCCCCGTTGCGCCTTGACGAGATCCCGCAGTTTGCGGAAACATGGTCGCAGATTGAAAGGGCGCGCGACGATGAAGATGACGACGCCGAGCTGGCGGCGTTTGACAGGCACGATGCGTTGCTCGAAGAGTATTACCAGCAGGCCTCGCGTGGCATCAAGTTCCTGGCCCACCACGGTTGCGGCATGTACGACGTCCTTGTTGTGAACGGCCCCCAGGCCGGGACGGTGTGGTTCTTTGACTTCTGCGACGATTTTGGGGTCGTGCCCGTCAACCATCCGTCAACTGGGGCGCCGATGAGTTTCGCCGACTGGTACGAGTGCTGGCTGGACGTCAGCCTCGCCGACCATCACGCGACACCAAACTGGTTCGCGTGAAATGGGGACGAGATAACCCCGCAAAACCTCCCTGAGAACGGCCTCGCCGGGGACAGTTGTATGCCTCAACCCCGTTCCGGAGCGGCTTTGGTGTAGGCGAGCCATGCAACCGTCCTGGGTGGGCAGAAAAACAGCCTAGGTTTGCTGGGTTAGCTCAGCGGAAGGCCGTCTTTGGCGTGCGCAAGCAGCCACAGGAACGGCGCCAGCACGGCGGCCTGCTCGGTTGGTGTGAGCGGGTCTGGCTGGTCGACGATGATGGACGTCATCAGCGTTCGAAGAGTATCGCGTGAGGGTGTTGCTTGGAGACGCCCCACCACGGACGCGAACGAAGGGGTCATCTCCAGCTTGATCAATTCAGCGTTCATGGTGTCGATTGTTCCAGATGGAGATCACTGGGTCACACTACGGCAGCCTCAGTTGGCGAAGCAGAGAAGGACGGCTCTCGTCAATCGCAACTATCCTGGCATTGCACCAGAATTGTTGAGTGGATTCGTTGGTTCTGCTGGCGACCCACCTGCTGGAAAATCTCCGAACAATACAATGATTCGCATAACGCGATGGTATGATCGTGTTTTGTGAAGACCGTGCCGGGTGTGCTGACTCCGTTCGTTCGTTCGGACGCGGTCGGGTCGATCCTGGCTGAGGTGTTCCTTCATCCCGGACAGGAGTTGACGTTGGCGGAGATCACGCGGCGCACGGGTCTGGCACAGGCTGTTGTTCACAAGGAGGTGTCCCGGTTGGTAGCGGGCGGCGTGTGCACGGATCGCCGGGACGGCAATAATCGACTTGTTCAGGTTAATGTCAATCATCCGTTGTATGCACCGATGTCGCAGATTGTCGCTGCTGCTTACGGTCCGGTCCCCGTGCTGCGTGATCTGCTGGGCTCGGTCAGCGGCGTGATCGAGGCGTTCATCTATGGTTCGTGGGCGGCCAGACGTTTGGGCGAAGCGGGTCTGTCGCCCCGCGATGTTGACGTGATGGTGGTTGGTGACTTGTCGGTGGACGACCTGATCGAAGTGCAAGAGGCGGCGCGTGCCCGTTTGGGTTTGGAGGTCAGCATTCATCGCACAACGCCTGCGGCATGGGCGGCTTGTGGCGAGGATCCTTTCCTGGCCCAGGTGGCGTCTCGGCCGATCATCCACCTAGGTAATCGATAGATTCACGTTTCTGGTCGAAAGCCGCTTAGGCTTGAGTCTCAACGTTGGAGGGCAATCATGGCATTAACTCTTGATCAGGCACGCAATATCCATTTCACCATAGTGCGCCAGCCTTATGATCCGGGCTACCGCGCAAGCGAGGTGGATAGCTTCCTTGACCAGCTGATAGCCAGCTATGCCGAGATTCTGGACGAAAACCAGAGATTGAAGTCTTTCATAAACGAGCGGCCCGAAGCGTCGGGGGGCCAGAGCGCGCAAAATGGTGACCGGGTACAGGTTGGTGCGCCAGACGTGTGAGGCGAGGGTTGGTTCACAACCCCGTCCGGAAAGGCACCTTGCAATCCGACCTGGTCGTAGACTAGTCTGAATTCATGACAGTGACGATCGGCTCATATGAGGCCAAGACGCACCTGCCGCGCATTCTGGATGAGGTGGCGGCCGGGACGGTCTACGCCATCACGAAACATGGCCGCGAGGTGGCCCGTCTTGTGCCACCGACCGAACTCAACCCGGCGGAAGCTGTCGCCCGACTGCGTCAGGCACGCCAGGCATGGCGGCTGGACGGGCTGCGCGTCGCCGACCTGGTGGCTGAAGGGCGGCGCTGGTGAGCCTGGTCGTTGACACATCGGTGACGCTGAGTTGGTTGTTTGCCGATGAGGTAAGCCCTGAGACCGAAGCGCTACTCGATCGAGTCCGCGATGAGTCTGGCATGGTGCCGTCGCTCTGGCAGTACGAAGTGAGCAACGCTCTGCTTATGGCGGTTCGGCAGGGTCGCTTGGTTGAGGCGGACGCGACTCACATCCTGACGCTGTTGCGCGGCATCAACCTGCAGGTCAATCATTCGCCGATTGATTTGAAACGGGTTTTCGCCCTGGCTGTCGCCCACCAACTAACGGCCTACGATGCCGCCTACCTTGACCTGGCAATGGTCTGGGGCGTACCGCTGGCGACACTTGACCGGTCGTTGGCCCAGGCTGGCGCAGCTGTCGGCGTCGAAGTATTGCCGCGCGTGGCCGGGTGACCCCGCTGTTTGGCGGCCGTCGGGCGGGGCGCTCGTCTCGGCTGACAGTGCGCGGAGGCTAAGCGCGTGGGTTAGGACGTCCATGGTCCCCGAATCAGGTTCGGCCCACCAGCCGCGGTCGTGCATGCCGCCGTCACTGCCGGGCAGAATGACATGGCGTTTTTGCTGACTGGTATTCCACTCATAAGATTGGATCACCAGTCATATGAGTGGTAGTCTGGACAACATGTTGTTCGACATGCCGTTCAGTGGTCTGATTCCGGGGGCAAAGGGTGCCGTCCTGGATGTGCTGTTGCGCACGGGGAAGCCGATGACGGGGCGGCATGTCGCTGCGATGGTCGGCGCCAAGCACAGCCTTTGGGCTGTGCAGGCAGCGCTGAGGGAACTGGTTGCGATTGGCCTGGTGATAGCGGAGACGTACGGCCGCTCGACGTTGCATCGGTTGAATGAGCAGCATGCGTTGGTGCCGGCACTGAGAGAGATTGCACGTCCAGTGGAGGTGCTTCGCCGGGTTGTCCAAGACGCAAGCCCTAGTGCGAAGGCGGTCATCTTGTTCGGGTCGGTGGCGCGGGGCCAAGCCGGTCCGTCCAGTGATGTGGACTTGGCGGTGCTGGCTCCGGCGGGTTGGGACGGCAGTCTAGCGCTTCAGGATGCAGTCTGGGAGCGGATCGGCAGCGCCTGCGACGTGTTGGTGTTCACCGTGGAAGAGTTTCTCGGGAAAGTGGGCGTTGAGCCGGTGGTGGATGATATCCTGCGTGATGGCGTCCCACTGCTGGGTGAGATGCCGAGATTTCGGAAGGCGTCATGATGGCAGAAACGGGACGACGGTTTCAGGTGCAGGCTTTCTTGGGCAAGGCGAGGCAGTATTTGGCGGTCGCAGAAGACAGCCTGGAACAGGAGCGGACGACTGCCGCTGCTTGGCCCTGCTGAAGATGACGACGCCGAGCCTGGCGCGGTGATCAGAACTGCCGATTGAGTTGAGGGATGGATCAGCCTCGGATAAGGGCGGACTTCAATCGCTTGAGCATGGAGCCGATGCCGCTGTCACGTCTCGATGTTGTCACCGACTCAGACGGCAACGAGATAAGGCTGGCAGAAGGGATGCCGGTTCATCTGTACGATCCTGACACTGACTGGTACGACCGACCCGACAACCTGCTCTGCGACGGTATTGCCACATGGCGTGATGATGCGTTCGGTCACGGCCCGATGTGGTGTGTTCTGGTGGACGAACGCTGGGTGTATCACGAGTCTGACGACCCGAGCTTTGTGTTTCCCGAACTGTCGCCGGCCGAGATGCGCGAGAAGATGTACCGCAACATTGAGCAGACGGTTGGCCTTGTGCCTGATCCTGACGGCCAGGGCGTCAAACCAGTTGTCCGCAGATGCCTTTCGGAGTTGCGACGGATTGACGCCGAAGAGCTGGCATCTGGAAAGGAATCAACTAGCTAGTCAGAGGGCAGACATTTTGACGAGACGATTCGTGTGCCACAACGTCTCCGTGACGACTGTCTCACGCGGCCGAGCGCCTTTGAGGTAGCCTGGTGTCCGATCTACATTCGGACGAGTGATGGGTAGGCGAGTGATGCGGCTCAAGCGCGTTGGTTATTGGGGCGGCGACTGGCCTGATCCGCAAGACTTGGTCGACGAGTCGCGCCCGGTTGACGAAATCGTCGTGCAATACCTCCAGTCCGGGTTTTTCTGCCGCGGCCGGATGGGGTGCGCCAACTGTCGCATCTGCGGTGACCGTCTTGGGTGCGCCGACATGACCGACGGAGTCTTTGTTTGGCCGCAACGACTTGACCATTACCTGACGGCGCATCACGTGCAACTGCCGGGTTGGTTCATCGAGCACGTCCATCATCGAGTCGCCAAGTACGAGGACGCAATCTACGAGGACGGTCTGTGGCTCAAAGACGCATCAGTCTTGCCCAAACCGACACGAACCGAAGCAGACGGGTGGACCGATCGCGTGATGAGGCTGAGCGCCAGTATTTGCTTCGGCTATGACGTCGAGGACGAGGATCCCAACCTGGGCTATCTCAAACCTCAGCAAGACGAAATCGACTGGCTGGCAGCCTGGCTTGCCAGCGAGGGTTGGACGATAGGCCATGCCGTGGTGATGAAGACGTCACCGACCTCAACAACCGTCCAGCCATACGCCTGAACGGGGACCTCCGCCGAGCGCCCCGTCAACCCCGCAACCGTGCCATGGCGGGGAATTGTCGGTGGCCACCGCTAGGCTTTTCTTTATGTACTTTTGTTCTTGTTCACGGGAGGGGTGTTGATGGCGCGCGTGGCGAAGCCTAAGCCTCAGAGGTCGTTGGAGCAGCGCCTGTGGGATGCTGCTGATGCTTTGCGGGGTAATCAGGAGCCGAGCGAGTATAAGCATGTCGTGTTGGGTTTGGTGTTTTTGAAGTACATCTCGGACCGGTTTGATGAGCGTCGGGCGGGGTTGGTGGGTGAGCTTGAGGCGGATGGTCTGACGGGGGATGATCAGGCCCGTTTCCTGGAGGATCGCGACGAATACACGTCTCGTAACGTGTTTTGGGTGCCGGAGGATGCGCGCTGGTCGCACCTGCA
>WRFI01000128.1 GCA_009778875.1 Propionibacteriaceae bacterium
CCAGCGTCACCGAGGGTGTGCCGCGGTGGCGCAAGGGCAGCGGGCTCGGCTGGGTGACGTCGGAATACGACATGCTGCCGCGGGCCACGAACACCCGCAACGACCGCGACTCCCGCCGCGGCCAGGTCAACGGCCGCACGCAGGAGATTTCCCGTCTGATCGGACGGGCCGTGCGCGCCATCATCGACTACAAGGCGCTGGGCGAGAACACCATCGTCATTGACGCCGACGTGCTGCAGGCCGACGGGGGCACGCGGACGGCGTCGATCACGGCGGCCTATCTGGCCCTGTCCGATGCCGTCGAATGGATGCGCGACAAGGGCATGCTGGTCGGGGAGCCGCTGAAGGGTTCGGTGGTGGCCGTCAGCGTGGGCGTCGTCGACGGCGAGCCGAGGCTTGACCTTTGCTACGACGAGGATTCGAAGGCGGACGTCGACATGAACGTCGTCGCCACCGGCGATGGAAGTCTGATCGAGGTGCAGGGCACAGCCGAGGGCGAACCCTTCGACAGGGCCACCCTTGACCGTCTACTGGATCTGGCCAGCGCGGGTTGCGCCGAGTTGACGGCAATGCAAAGCGAGGCGCTGGCGAAATGACCGCACGGGTGTTTCTGGCCACCAACAACGCCAAGAAGCTGGCCGAGTTGCGCCGTCTCATCGCCGATCAGGGGGCCGACATTGAGGTGGTCTCGATGGCCGACGTCGAGCCCTACCCGGAGCCCGCCGAAACGGAGTGGAGCTTCGCCGGCAACGCGCTGATCAAGGCGCGGGCGGGCGCCGGGCACACCGGCCTGGTCAGCATCGCCGACGATTCCGGTATCTGCGTGGACGCGCTGGGCGGCTCGCCGGGTGTGCGGTCGTCCCGCTGGGCGGGGCCCGAGTGCGAGGACGTCGCCAACCTTGAACTGGTGCTGCGGCAGATCGACGACGTCGAGCACCCCCGGCGCACGGCGCAGTTCCGGGCGGTTGTGGCGCTGGTCACCCCGGACGGGCGGGAGTTCACGTTCGACGGCGAGATGACGGGGTGCATCGCCCGGGCGCCGCGCGGGTCGCACGGCTTCGGCTACGACCCGATCTTCGTCCCCGACGACCAGCCGCCGAACTGCGAGCGGCGCCGCACCAGCGCCGAGATGTCGGCGGGGGAGAAGGACGCGATTTCGCACCGCGGGCGGGCGATGCGCGCCATGATGCCAACCCTGATCGAGGTTCTGGGTTGAAGCAGTACCTTGACCTGCTGAGCGACGTTATGGAGCATGGCGTCGACAAATCCGACCGCACGGGCACGGGCACGCGCAGCGTCTTCGGGCGCCAGCTTCGGTTCGACCTGCGGGACGGTTTTCCGCTGCTCACAACCAAGAAGGTGCATACGCGCAGCGTGTTCGGCGAACTGATCTGGTTTCTGCGCGGCGACACGAACGTGGCCTGGCTGCATGAGCATGGCATCACGATCTGGGACGAGTGGGCCGGTGAAAGTGGTGATCTCGGGCCGATCTACGGTTACCAGTGGCGCAGCTGGCCGACCCCGGACGGGCGCCACGTCGACCAGTTGGCGGGCGTCATCGAGTCGATCCGGGCCAACCCCGATTCGCGGCGCCACATCGTCTCGGCCTGGAATGTCGGCCAGCTTGACCAGATGGCCTTGCCCCCCTGCCACGCGCTGTTCCAGTTCTACGTCGCCCCGCCGCCCTCGCCGGGCGGGCTGGGCCGGTTGAGCTGCCAGCTTTACCAGCGCAGCGCGGATCTTTTTTTGGGTGTGCCGTTCAACATTGCGTCCTACGCGTTGCTGACGCACATGGTGGCGCAGGTGTGCGATCTGGAGGTGGGCGAGTTCATCCACACCTTCGGGGACGCCCACATCTACCACAACCACTTCGACCAGGTGAAAGAGCAGTTGAGCCGCGCGCCGCGCGAGTTGCCGAAGCTGAGGCTCAACGATCAGGTCAAAACGATTGACGGCTTCGAGCTGGAGGACGTAGTGATAGAGGGCTACGACCCATGGCCAGCGATAAAGGCCCCGATAGCGGTGTAAATTCCCCTCTGGGGAGGGGTGTCGGCGGAGCCGACGGGGTGGTCCCCAAGCAGGTGCAGCGCCGGTGCCACGGAAAATTCCCCTCTGGGGAGGGGTGGCGGCGGAGCCGACGGGGTGGTTGACGCGGCGGGCTCCAGCCGGCCCGAGCGCACAGACGCCGTACTCGACGCGTAATCAAGTGGCCACCCGGCTTGGGCAGGCGTCTGCGCCGTCGCCAGCTCGAACCGGCGTTCCGCCCGCCATGTCAACCGGCGGAGCCACGGAAAATTCCCCTCTGGGGAGGGGTGGCGGCGGAGCCGACGGGGTGGTCCTCCAAGCGTGTGCAGGAAGGTGACCGACCACCCCGTCAGTCGCTTCGCGACTGCCACCCCTCCGCAGAGGGGAATTCTTTAGCGGTGGCGGCGCTTGGCGGACGCCCGTGCCGCAGTCGCCGACTTGTCGACTTTTTCGGTTTGCACCGCCGCGGCTTTGGTGACCGGTCGCGCCAGGGACGCAAACAAGAGCACCAGGCCCACAATTGCCGTCACGGCCAGCAACAGGCTTGACCGGTTGCCGACGCTTTGCCCCATGAACAAGATGCCGCGGGTGCCCTCGATCATGAAGCGCTGCGGCACCCAGGGGTAAACGGCGTACTGCCAGAAGCCGATCATTGCCTCGTAGGGCAGTGCCAGGATCGGTATGCCGAGCACCAGGATCAGCGCCGGGATCACCAACCCACGCAGCCCCAACCAGTCGACGGAAAACAGCACGATGGTGCTGAAGGCAAAGAAGCCGATGGCGGCGAAACCCACCAGGTCGCCGTAGGGCAGCTTCGCGCCCGCCAAACCGCCGAGGATGAGCGGTGCCACTATGGCGGTGATCAATGCCAGGCCGGCGGCACCGCCGACCTGCTGCAGGATCGTCCTGACCCGTCCGGCCTTCTTGGTGAAATCGACCTTGATGACGTTCACCAGCACGATCGTCGTGATCATCGACGCAAACATGATCAGCACGGCCAACATCGTGGCGATGGCGCCGCTGCCCTGGTCGGCTGGCACCTGGTTGATGTAGGTCGTGGCGAAAGTCAACCCGGATGTGCTGCTGACCTGCGACATCATCGCCTCAACCGTCGCCGACATGCCGGGGTTCAGGCCCTCATCGATGGTAAGGCCGATCTGGCTGGGGCTGTCGGTCGACGTACCTGACTGCGACGCCACATTGGACGACGTGAAATCCGCCGGTATGACCAGGGCGGCGTAGACGGAGTGGTTCGCCAGGGCGTCGTCAACACAGCTTTGCGTGTCGCATGTCGTCCACTTGATGGGCAGGGTGAGCCCGCCGGCGGAGGTGGTCAGGTTCGTGAGGACCGTCTGCCCGTAGTTCAGGTCCTGGCCCTGGACGTTGACGGTCTGGTCCAAAGACAGCACCGCCATGGGGATGTCTTTGGGCGCGGCCTTGAGCATCGGCGTGACCGCCAACGTGATCGCCGCGAGCACGCCAACCAGAGCAATCACTGGGATCAGCCATTTCTTCATTGCATTACCTCCGGTAGTCAATTGTTCTGCCAAGCAGCCACAATTAGCTAATCGGCGGGGTCAAGCATCGAAAGTGGTCCTTACATTTGGTAAGATACCTACATGAGCACAATGTATGCAGTAGTCAGCACGAAGGGGCAGGTCACGATCCCGGCAGCAATCCGTCAACAGTTTGGCCTACACGAGGGCAGACGTGTCGGCTTTCGCGTTGATGGTGATGTCGTCAGCCTGGAAATCCCGTCCGGCATTGAGCGCGTGCGAGCCGAACTGCAGGACGCCTTGCGGGCCAAAGGCACCCTAGGTGCGCCGTATGCCAGCGGTGACGGCTGGGCCGCGCATGTGGAGGCCGATCATGCCAAGCCTTGACGCGAACGGGTTATTGCGCTGGCTGATCGGGGACGTGCCAGCCCAGGCCAATGCCGTCCAGCGATTGATGGACGGGCCCGAGCGTCTGATCCTGACGGACGCTTGCCTGCTGGAGGTGGTCTTCGTCATGCAAAGCCCGTACAAGCTAGACAGGGAGCAAGTGGCTTTGGCATTCGACGCCGTGCTGGGCGAGGCGGCCTTCGACATGGATGAAACGCTTTGGCATGACGTCATGGCTGACTATCTGATCCACCCCAAGCTTTCTGTTGTGGACGTCTATCAAGCCCACAAGGCGCAGGCGGACGCAGCCGGGCCGCTGTACACGTTTGACCGAAAACTAGCCAGCCAACAAACGGGCGCTGCTTTGATCGAGTTTTGATCCGTCGGCGGGTCCCCTCGGCTACGATGGACGGGTGCGAACCCCTGGCAAGGCATGGATGACGGCGACGGCGCTGATGCTTGTCGCAGGGTGTTCGGCCGGCCAGACTGCCCAGACGAGTCCAACCCCGGTGGCCTTGGCAACAGCAGCACCGAGCTGGCCGTCCTTGGATGATTTGGTGAGGCAGCGTGTCGCCGGCATGACGCTCGACCAGAAGGTTGGGCAGCTTTTCATGGTGGGGCTTCAACAGGACGCGCCCGCCGCCTTGCTGGAGCCGATGATCGGCGGCGGCCAGGTCGGCGGCGTGTTGCTGCTGGGGACGGATTGGACGATGGATCAAGCCACCGCCACGACGGCCGCCCTGAACAGCTATGCGGCCGGTCAGCCGGGCCTCTATCTGGGCGTCGACCAGGAGGGCGGCCAGGTGCAGCATCTGGACGGGACTGGCTTTACGCTGATGCCGCCGGCCACCGACCAGGGGGCCATGGCGCCGTCGGACCTGACGGCCCAGGCCACCGCCTGGGGTGCCGAGTTGCGACAGGCGGGCATCAACATCAATCTGGCGCCGACCGTCGACACCGTCCCCGTGTCGATGCTTCAGACCAACCAGCCGATCGCCCGCCACAACCGTCAGTTCGGCAGCGATCCGGCCCAGGTCGGCGAGCACGCGGCGGCCTTCGTGGCGGGCATGAACGCCGGCGGGGTGCAGGCGTGCCTCAAGCATTTCCCGGGCCTGGGCTACATCACCGGCAACACCGACCTCACCGCCGATGGCATCGTCGACGAGGTCACGACAAGGGGCGACGCCAATCTGGCGGCCTTCGCGACGGCGATCGCCGCTGGTCCGTCGATGGTCATGGTGTCGTCGGCCACCTATGCCCAGATCGACCCGGGCAGCCCGGCCTTGTTTTCGTCGATCGTGATCACCCAGGTGCTGCGCGGCGACCTGGGCTGGCAGGGTGTGGTGATCAGCGACACCCTGAGCGCCAAGTCGGTGGCCGCCTGGACGCCCGGGCAGCGGGCCATCGGTTTCATCGCCGCCGGGGGCGACATCGCCTTGTTCACCAGCTTCGCCGACGCGCAATCCGCCATTGCCGACGTCACCGCGCAGGCCGCCAGCGACCCGGGGTTTGCCGCCCAGGTGGACGCGGCCGTCACCCGGGTGCTGGCGGCCAAGCAGGCTGCGGGGCTGATGCCGGTAGGCTGATGTCATGCCCAAGTTGACCGCTATCGCCGCCGTCGCCCGCAACGGCGTCATCGGTGATGGTGACGGTCTGCTTTGGCACATCCCCGAGGATTTCGCGCGGTTCAAGGCCGTCACCATGGGCGGGGCGCTGGTGATGGGGCGGCGCACTTACCAGTCGCTGGGGCGCCCGCTGCCGGGGCGCACGTCCATCGTCTTGACCCGCAACACCGCCTGGC
>WRFI01000129.1 GCA_009778875.1 Propionibacteriaceae bacterium
ATCATCTGCCAGTTGACGACGAGAACCAGGCCCCAGAACCCGTAGGCCGAACTATATGTCAGGTCCTGGCTGAAGAACTTGCCCAGTATGGCGTTGATGAGCAACTGCCAGACATAACCAAGGACGATGCCGCCGATCAGGTTCGGCAGGAAGAATATGGCCCGGAAGACGTTCGTGCCTTTCAATGCCCGTGTCAACACCAGGGCCAGCCCAAACGCGCAGACATTGACCAGTATGGCCGACACCACGGTGAAGCGCAGGCTGAACCATAACGCGTTGAGGAAGTCGTTGTTCTCGGAAAACGCCTGGACGTAGTTCGACACGCCGACCCACTGGGAATTGGTGACGGTCGTGAACTTTGTGAACGACAAATACAGGCCCATGGCAAAGGGCACTACGAAGGCCAAGACGAACGCCAGCGTCGTCGGCATAGCAAAGAGTGGGAACCATTTTCTGAGGTATTTCGATACCTGCATGTCATGCTCCTCGGACGCCAGTTGTGGGCGCGGAGATCAACTCCGCGCCCACACCCAGCCCATGAGATTTAGCCAGCGGCCGCTGCGGCTTGAGTAGCCCAGGACGAGACGACATCAGATGAAACCTGATCCCATGTCATCTTGCCTTGCGCGTAGCTCAACAGGTCGGCGCCAAAGGCATTCTTCCAGTCCTGCGACGGGAACACCTGGAAGGGTGACCACGACACAGACGTCACACCGGGCTTGCTCATCCAGGCCATCACCTGCTGGGCCAGCGGATCGGTTGGGCTGTCGTTCGGGCCGAACCAGTCGAACGGGGCGATAAAGCCCAGATCATTGGTGACGTACGACTTGCCCTTGTCGGACGAGAACAACCAGGTCAGGAAGTCCAGCGACGCCTGCTGATCGGCAGCCGCAGCCTGCGAGTTGATCGAGAAGTAGTTCTCTGTGCCGATGCAGATGCCCTGAGAGGCCTCGCCCGGCGCGCCGATGTAAAGCGGCAAGAACTTCACGTCCGATGCCTGCACGGTGTTGCCCTGCACGCCAGAGATCTGTGACCAGCCCCAGTTGCCGTTTTGCACCATCGCCGACTGGCCCAGTGCGAACTCGGCCATCGAGTCGTCAACCGTCTTGGACCCCAACTGGGTCTTGTCGGTTGTCGAGTTGTTCAGGTACAGGTCGAACAACTGCTGCATCTGCGGGCCGTACTTGAACTGCACGGTCGCCGGGGTGCCCTGGGTCAGGTCGACGTTGTTGTCCTTGAACTCGTAGTAGAAGGGCACATCGGCCAGGTGGGTCTGCCAGCGCCAGTCTTCGCCCGGCTTCAGCGAGGTGTTCGAGAAGACGCCCTGGATGCCCAGTTCCGCCTTGTGCGTGGTCATGTCCTCAACGACGGCCTTCAACTGGTCGAAGCCCGTGATCTGGTCGGCCGAGGTGATCGTGATGGCCGCAGACTTGTCGGCCAGCGCAAAGTACTTCTGCATGATGGCGTCGTTGTAGATGATGCCGTAGCCTTCCACGACGTAAGGCACGCCCCACACGCCACTGCTCGTCGACACAGCCAGCGACTTGTCGGACAGGTGCTGGTAGATCTGCGAGTTGGTCATGTCGGCGGTGTAATCCTTCCAGTTGGCGTAGCCAACCGGGCCATTGATCTGGAAGATGGTCGGCGGCTGAGACTTGGCCATGTCGGCCTGCAGAGTCTGCTCGTATTGGCCAGAGGCCGCCGTCTCGACGGTGACGGTAATGCCAGTCTCCGCCTTGTATTCAGCCGCGATGGCGGCGTACTGATCGGCCACTTCCGGCTTGAAATTCAAGAAATAGACGCTGCCTTGAGCAGCGGTGGTGGTGGTTGAGCTGTCGCTTGAACTGCCACCAGGTGTGCCACCAGCACAACCAGCCAGCGCCAGCGCGAGTGCGGCCGCAATCGCTACTCCCGCGATTTGGGTCTTCTTCATAGGTTTCCTTCCTAATTTTCCAGGATCAACTATGCTGTTAGTTGTCCTGATCTCTCCATTTGTGATGCTATGAGACCGTTTCCGGTAACGTTCTCAGAAGTGAGTTTAGGGCAAGACGACCATCCGCGCCACGCAAACCGCCACCGGTATCAAATTGTTATCGAAAGGGACCCAAAACTATGCCGGACACCGCCGAACACCTCGCCGGGCTTTGGCGCGGCTATCTGGTTGGCGCGCGATGGTTCCAAAGCAAGGGCTTGCCGATCCATTCCTTGACGATCACTCCCCTGCCCTGGCACACCCAAAGCGGTACCGTGTGGGTGCGTTCGGAGCTGGCCGAGGTGGCCGTCGGTGACGTCGTCGAGACATACCATCTGCTGACGGGCTACCTGCCGGTTGGCACGGCCGAGCCGGACGCCCTGATCGGCCGGGCCGAATTGCCTGGACGCGGCTGGGTCGATGTGGTGGACGCGCCGCGTTCACTACGCACTCTCGCGGCGCTCTTGGCGAGCTTGGTTCAACCCCGGGCCACCGGCATGACCTGGTTCTCTGCCCCGCCCGACCCGGACTCCCCCACTGCCGTCTTCGCCGGCGAACAGTCGAACACCACCGTCCGGGTCGGGTCCGACGTGCAGTTCAAGATTTTCCGAAAGATCACGCCAGGCCCCAACCTTGAAGAAGAGGTTCTGGCCGGACTGCGGGAATCGGGCATCACGCCACGTCTGATCGGTGCTTTGACCGGTGCTGACGGCAGCGTCGCCTTGGGCATCTTCGTCGAACACATCCGACACGCCGAGGACGGCTGGGATTTTGCCGTGGAGGCCTGCCGATCCGAGCGCTCAATCGCCGACGAGATGACGCGCCTGGGCAGCACGCTGCGGTTGCTGCACGTCGACCTGGTGGAGGCGTTTGGGTCTTCCACCGTTGACGGAGCGACGATCGCCGCCCAGATGCTGGCCCGATTGGACGCGGCCAGCGCGCAGGTGCCAGAACTGGCCGAGAACCGCCAGCCACTGCGGGCCATTCTCGACGTCAAGGCCGGACCGGTGCCCGTCCAGCGTATTCACGGCGATTTTCATCTTGGGCAGGCGCTGATTTCGCCCAGCGGGTGGACGATCATCGACTTCGAGGGCGAGCCGATCAAGACCCCGGAGCAGAGGGCCGCGCCTGACTCACCGTGGCGCGACGTCGCCGGGCTGCTCCGCTCGCTCGACTATGCCCGTCACTACCATGACCATCCCGACGGCTCTTCCGCCAAGGCTTGGTACAGCGAAGCCCGCCAGTCTTTTCTGGCCAGCTACGCCGGCGACATGCCGCTGCCTCGACCGCTGCTGCGGGCGTATGAGATCGACAAGGCCATTTACGAACTGGTCTACGAGACGCGCAATCGTCCCACCTGGGCGGGCATACCGCGTCATGCGATCGCCGAGGCACTATCTGCTCCGGGCTGATGTCGTCACAGATTATTCAAAGTGCTGACCCAGGGCCACTTGATATTGGTGCACAATAGTAGTGGTGACGATCTAGGAGAGTACATGTTGCGCACCAAGTGGGGTCTCGGGTTGCTGGCCATCGCGGTGGCCGCGACCGCCCTCACGTCACCGGCGATTGCACATGCTGATGACGGCAGCGAGAACGCCGGGATCCTTGGCACGCTCCACACCGGTGTGGACACCTCCACCAACACGCCGGCAGCAAACATCACAGACGGGTTGGTGCTGATTGACACCATCGTCGGCTACGATGACGGTGCGGCGGCTGGTACCGGCATGGTTTTGACACAAACTGGAATCGTCATCACCAATCACCACGTGGTGGCCGGATCCACCTCCATCACCGTGACCGATCCCGCCACCCGAAAGAAGTACAACGCGGATGTGCTCGGCTACGACTCCACCCATGACGTGGCTGTGCTGCAATTGGGCGGCGCCTCACGCTTGTCCACCATCACCGTCAGTACTCAGCCCGTCACCTCGGGCGCGTCGATCACGGCCATCGGCAATGCCGAAGGCGGCGGACGGCTGGTGACGGTCACTGGCAAGGTCACGCAGGTCAACATGACGGTCCAGGTCACCGGAGAAGACGGCACCGGGAGTTCGACGTTGACCAACCTGGTTGGAACCACCGCCCCCCTGGTGCCTGGCGACTCGGGCGGGGCAATGTTCGACAACTCGTCAAGAGTCATCGCCATGAATGTCGCGGGTTCAACCAATGCCCATCGGCCTGCCGGCTTCGGCATACCCATCGTCACGGCGCTGAAAATTGCGAACGCGGTGGTGACGGGCCAGCCCAACTCAACCATCAAATTGGGACGCACGGGTGGGCTTGGAATTGTGGTGTCGACGCAATCCACCGGATCCCCCCAAATCCAACAAGTTGTGCCAGGCGGAGCGGCCGCCAAGGCCGGCATCACCGCCGGATCGACGCTGACCAGCCTGGACGGTGTCGAGCTGTCTTCGGCAGACCAGCTGACATCGATTCTGGCCACCCATCAGCCCGGCGACAAGGTGCAAGCCAGTTGGACAGACAGAAACGGGCGAGACCACACCGCGACGGTCACGTTGGGCGTCGCCCCGCTGGCGTGATCTAACTGCTAATCATCGATGGGTACGAAACCGTTCAGGATTTCCGTGCCGGGCGCCAGATCTATGCCGGTTCTGGAAGACGTCGCCTCATCCAAAAGATCCATCGCCGCGACGGAGTAACGAGCCATCGCCAGGTCCAGCAACCGGACGTCGTCTCCCAGGGGTGCCGACACGGCTATCGCGCCGGCCTCACGCGCCATGTCGGCTTGGGCCGTGTAGATGTGGTCAGCATCCAAGTAGAAGAACCCGACGGCGATCGAGCGGCGTCCTTGAACCCTTAGGGCGTTGACGGCCGACTTCACGTTTTGCCCGGACCCATCCGCGTAGGCCAGTTGCACGGGCAGCTTGTGGTGAGCCCGCCATTGCCGGGCCCGCCGATGGATGAGGGCGTTGCCGCGGGGGTCGCCCGAGTCGGCTACGGCAAATACCAGTCCGTCCAACTCGTCCGCGTGGCAGGCGCTCAGTGCCTGGCGCAGACGCAGGTCAACCACCGTCAGCAACTCAGCGGCCGGGCCCAAGGGCCGCGCCAACCTTGTCGCCATGCCGGGGTGTTGGAACCGAAGAGCCTCCAGGGCTTCGGTCGCCTCAGGGCTGGCACGATGCGCCCGCGTGATGTCCAGTGGTACGAAGACGGCCTCCTCGGTTTCCGTCTCGGCCAGGATGTCTCCGACTTGCTGGCAGGTCGGCTGACAGTGCCCGAGGAACGCCAACTGAATGTCCAAGCTGGGGCGCATGCTCTGCATCCGTTTGCGCAGCGTGTGAACCACCTGGGCGACGTGGGATTGTGTTGAACCGCTCGCCAGAAGCACCAATGAGGGTGCCCTCATGTGGCCTCCTTTCGAGTGGACATGGTGCGTCGATGTCGACCCACCCCACGACTGTGTCCCAATAGGCCAGTCCCCGGCAAGTGAAATCTCACCATCTGGTCGCAATTCTCATATTCTAGGACGCGAAATTCTGGTTTCCTAGCGGTTCACGTCTCTTTTCGGCGGAAAGTCGGATTTTCGGGCGTCTCAGGTTTGCGACTAGCACCCCGCACCGGCTAAGGTTGATCGGTGCGCTCGGCGCACATGCGGACGTGGCTCAGTTGGTAGAGCATCACCTTGCCAAGGTGAGGGTCGCGGGTTCGAATCCCGTCGTCCGCTCGGAGAGGCTCCAA
>WRFI01000130.1 GCA_009778875.1 Propionibacteriaceae bacterium
CAGAATCTCGGGAAAGCGCTTCTTGTCCTCTTTGGCGAAGCGATACGTCGTCCCCTCGGCGGGCGTGGCCTCCAGGTTGTACATGTGGCCGGTCGCATCCTGGAATTCGAGCATCCGCGCCCGGATGTGGTCAAGGATGCGTATGGCGAGGGCGTGACCGCGCGGATCGGTGATGTCGTACTCGTCCCCGCTGTAGTTGCGCACCAACTCGTTGACTCCGTTGACGCCGATGGTGGAGAAGTGGTTGCGCAGCGTCCCCAGGTAGCGCTTCGTGTACGGGAACAGGCCCTCGTCGATGTACCGCTGGATCACCTTGCGCTTGGTTTCCAGGGAGTCTTTCGCCAATTCGAGCAGACGGTCCAACCCCAGCAGCAGGCCGGATTCGTCCCCCGCGTGAAGGTAGCCCAACCGGGCCATGTTGACGGTCACAACGCCGAGCGAGCCCGTCTGTTCGGCCGATCCGAACAAGCCGTTGCCGCGCTTGAGTAGCTCCCGCAGATCAAGCTGCAACCGGCAACACATCGACCGCACCATGTGCGGCGACAGGTCGGAGTTCACAAAATTCTGGAAGTACGGCAGGCCGTACTTGGCTGTCATCTCGAACAAGGCGTCGGCGTTGGTGCCGTGCCAATCGAAATCAGGGGTGATGTTGTAGGTCGGGATCGGGAAGGTGAACACCCGGCCCGAGGCATCGCCCGTAGTCATCACCTCGATGTATGCCCGGTTTATCATGTCCATCTCGACCTGCAGGTCGCCATACGTGAACGGCATTTCTGCGCCCGCGATGATGGGTGCCTCGTCGCGCAGGTCGTCGGGGCAGGTCCAATCGAACGTCAGGTTGGTGAACGGCGTCTGAGTGCCCCAACGGGAGGGGACGTTCAGGTTGTAGACCAGTTCCTGGATCGCCTGGTGGACCTGCTCGAATGTCAAACCGTCCTTCCGGACGAACGGGGCCAAATAGGTGTCGAAAGAGCTGAACGCCTGGGCCCCGGCCCACTCGTTTTGCAGGCAGCCGAGGAAGTTCACGATCTGTCCGATCGCGCTCGACAGATGCTTCGGCGCCTTGGCGTCCACCTTGCCAGGGATGCCGTTGAGTCCCTCGCGCAGGAAGCTCTTCAACGACCAGCCGGCACAATAGCCGCTCAGCATGTCGAGGTCGTGAATGTGGAAGTCGCCGTCCCGGTGAGCCTGCCCGATTTCGGGACTGTAGACCTGCGAGAGCCAATAGTTGGCGATCACCTTGCCGGACGTGTTGAGGATGAGCCCCCCGAGGGAGTATCCCTGATTGGCGTTCGCGTTGATTCGCCAATCGGAGTGATCGAGGTACTCGTTGATCGAGTCGGCGACGTCAACCATCACATGCTTGTCGCTGCGCAGACGCTGATGCTGTTCGCGATAGACGATGTAGGCTCTCGCCGTGGCGATGTAGCCGGAATCGATCAACAGGTGCTCGACCGCGTCCTGGATCTCTTCGACATGCGGCGAGGCGCCTCGACGGGCCAGACGCACCGTCACCTGGCGGGCAAGCAAGTACGCCTCCGCGCCGGTCAGTTCGCCGGTGGACTCGCCGGCTCGCTCGATGGCGGACAGTATCCGTTCCAGGTCGAAGGCGGCGGACTGCCCGTCGCGTTTCACAATGGTCTCAGGGGTGGTGATGGTTTCAGTGTTGGTGTGCGACATTTTCTTCTGCGCTTCCCTTCGTTGCGTGGATGGGGCCGCGACAGTGCAGCCGAGGGAAGGCAGGGACGAAAATCGCCCGGCGCCGGTTCTCCCGCGAGACTGTTGCGGCCATTCGCCCCGTGGGTCACGGGACGGCAGAGGCAGGTCTTCGGACTTGTGGACGGGGCCTTCCGGCCTGGCCTACTGGCCGTCGCTTCCCAGGATGACTCCCAGTGCTTAATGACGGCGGTTGTTTCCACTCACCGCTGCGGGGCAGTTCCGGATTCACACCGGATTCCCTCTTACGACAACCCGTCTGGCTGACGGGCTGAACCGCTGCACCTGCCACAGTAGCACCACATACAGCGAATTACACGAATGTGACTCACAAGATGTAGTGGTGTGAGACCACAGCCTGACTGATTCGGCTTTTGCCCCGCGACCGCCCTTTCGGCGTGAGTGTCGGGACCGCCGAGATGAGAGTTTTCGTCCCCAAATCCGGTCGAAATCAGGTTCAGGTGGACGAAAACTCTCATCTCGTGGTTTTGGCAACTAGCCTGCAACCCGTGGGCCGGGTGTTTTCCTTACACTGGGATCATATTCCCCGAAACTAGCTATTTACGGGGAATACGATCCTCGAAACTCGGGTAGTATGGAGCCATGATCACACGAGCCCTGGAACCGTATCTGGTGAGTCGTCTTGGGTTGGGTAAAGTCGTCGTTCTGCTCGGCGCCCGGCAAGTCGGGAAGACGACCCTGCTGCGTTCCGTGATCGGCGGCGCGGACACGTGCTTGTGGCTCAATGCAGATGAGACTCGGGTACGGCAGATGTTCGAGGACGTATCCGCCGCCAGTTTCGCCCCGTATCTGGCGGGCTACGACACTGTAGTGATTGACGAGGCGCAGCGGATCAGCGACATCGGGCTCAAGCTCAAGATCCTGCACGAAGCCTTCGGCCAGACCATCCAGTTCGTCGCCACTGGCAGTTCGTCCTTCGATCTGGCCAACAAGATCAACGAGCCGCTGACTGGCCGGAAATGGGAGCTGGACCTCTTCCCCCTGAGCGCCAAAGAGATGATTTCCGACCACGGGTTGTTCACCGAGGAAGGCCTGTTGGAGACACGGCTGGTTTTCGGCTGGTACCCAGAAGTCGTCTCCCGGCCCGATTTGGCCAGTGACATGTTGACCGAGTTGGCCAGTTCGACGCTGTACAAGGATATCTTCGTTCTGCGCGATGTCCGCCGGCCGGAACCGTTTGAGAAGTTGGTCCGGGCTCTGGCCTATCAGATCGGGTCGCAGGTCAACCTGACGGAACTGGCGTCCCTGGCCGGCATCGACAAGAAGACGGTCGGCTCGTATATCGGCTTGCTGGAGCAGGCGCACATCGTTTTTCGGGCCGGCTCCTACTCCCAGAACCTTCGCAACGAGTTGACGACCAGTTCAAAGATCTACTTCTACGACACCGGCGTCCGAAACGCCGTCATCGGCGATTTTTCGCCGGTTTCGACTCGGGCCGATATTGGGCATCTGTTTGAGAACTTCGTCATGTCAGAGGTCAGGAAAACCCACTGCGACATAGGCAAACCGGAACCCACCTGGTTTTGGCGCACGACCGACCGCCAGGAAATCGACCTAATCCGGCTGGTCGGCCACAACGTGGCCGCGTACGAAATCAAGTGGAACCCCAACGCCCGCGCCGCCTTCCCCGCAAGTTTTCGGACGGCCTACCCAGAAGCCACCATGACTGTAATCAACCGGGACAACGTCCTCAAAGTCCTGAGCAGCCTGGCTGGCTGAGCGACTCACCACGTCGAGCGGTTGAAATCTTCGAAATGAGACTAGGCGGACCCGAGTGGTATGACGCGTCGCAGGCAGAAATACTCCATGGGTACGACAAACTCCGACCGCGGCGGGGCATATCGATAGTGGGGCGAGGCGACGACCGCGTCGAATGCTTCGTAACCACCGCAGGACGCGCACGCCCCGTCCCCATTCTTCATGAGGCACTCAGCGTTGACCACTTCATTGGGTCCACCTTGGTTGAGCCACAGCCCGAAAGAGTTGAGGACGTTGAGCTTGGACCAGTTTTCGGCGGGACTCAGCCGACCACCGGGGCCTGGGTCCCAGCGAGTGCCCCGCGAAGCGTCTGCGCAGATGCTGTTCGACTTCACCGTCTTCGGGTCCTTGGCCAACAGGCCCATGAGATGCGGGGAAAGAATTGTCGGACAGATTCCTCCCGCGAGGTACTCCCATTCGTCCTCCGTCAGGATGTCCCATCCGAGAGGACGCAAGGTGTCCACAATTCGGCGCACCACATCGAAATCAGACCCACCCTCGTCAAGCGGCATCGTGATACCGCCACTGATCGGCAAACCCAGCCCGCCTTTCTCCCACCAGACTTCGGACATGTACCGCTCCACCAGCATTTCTCGGCATTGACCCCGCCGACGAGGCGACAAGACTCGCCGCAGCTCTTTGCGAACGTCGTCTTGGCCCAGGACGTCGCACCACTCGTAGGTGAGCAGGTCGAGAAACACCTGTGGAATGGGCGCCGACGGATCATACCCAATCACTGCCTCATCGGCTGGGACGAACGCGAACTCTTCCCCGTCGACGATGAAGACGGCCGTCTCAAGGCCCTCAAAGCAAACGAGTTGCTGAAAGGCGGCGCGCTCAACCCGGCTCTCAATCCCTTGGCAGTAGCCCGCCTTCATCTCGGTCGGCAACTGCTCCCATTCGCTGCGCAGCATACGTCAAGTGTAGGTGCGCCGCGCGCGCGTCTAAGTCTCGCCCAGACCACGTCGTTGGACACCAGGACAGCTAACCGTATGTTAAGCCATAACGTATGGTATGGCGGCTGGAATGTCCGGAACGAGGTGATACACCTTCAACTTGCGGGCAAACACCGCTTCCGTATCTCACAATGGCGACTGGGTACGGATGTACTGTTAGATCACTCGGACTTGCTCACAAGAATCGAAGGGATCGCATGCCCATCTTGCCTGTTGATGCCTCCTTGTCGTGGCGGACATCGCTGGCGATCCTGCAGCGCTGCGGCGCGACTATTGAACCGCGCGACGGCTACCTGGTCGTCCGAACCCCCGACAACCCCGGATACCACTGGGGCAACTGCCTCGTGGTGACGGGGGACGCTGACGACGCGGCGGGGTGGCTTGACGTGTTCGCCTGCGAGTTTCCGGCGGCCAACTATCGCGCGATCGGGTTGTTTCAGCCGCCCGATGCCAACGCCTGGACGGCGTGCGGCGTCACACTGGAGGTCGAGCGGACGCTGACGTCCCTCGTGCCGATTCGGCCCACGCCCGCGCCGGACGGGTACACCGTCGCCCCCGTGATAGGGGACGCGTGGGATGCGTTGCTTGAAACGGAGTGCGCGTCCAGACCGGGCGATGCCGACCATCGCAGCTTCCAAACCCGCCGAACCATTGCCCAGCGCCGTCTTGTCGAAGCCGGCGACGCGGCTTGGTTCGCGGCCTTCGCCGACGACGGGTCGGTCGCGTCCTCGCTGGGCATCGTCCTTGTGGGATCCAGGGCCCGCTACCAGTCGGTGGCAACATCCCCGGCCCACCGACGGCGGGGGTTGGCCCGTCACCTGCTGGGTGAGGCGTCCACCTGGGCCTTCGGGCGCGGCACGCGGCAGTTGGTCATCGTCGCCGACGAGGACGCCGACGGCGACCGGCTCTACCGGAAGGCCGGGTTCGTGCCCGGGTCGCTTGGATACAGCGCGTATGTGCCCGATGTCCATTCCCCTCCTTAGGAGGGGTGTCGGCGGAGCCGACGGGGTGGTCCCCCAAGCGTGCGCAGAAAGGTAACCAACCACCCCGTCAGTCGCTTCGCGACTGCCACCCCTCCCCAGAGGGGAATTTTCCGTGGTCCGGTTGACATGGCGGGTGGAACGCCGGTTCGAGCTGGCGACGGCGCAGACGCCTGCCCAAGCCTGGTGGCCACTTGATTATGCGTCGAGTACGGCGTCTGTGCGCTCGGGCCGGCTG
>WRFI01000131.1 GCA_009778875.1 Propionibacteriaceae bacterium
CGCTCGGGGCTACACGATTGAGTGAGCGACCGTGAGCTTGCTCACGAGTTGCGAACGATTGAGTGTTGACGAAGGCGCGCAGCGCCTGAGGAACACCAGGAAATTCCCCTCCTTAGGAGGGGTGGCGGCGAAGCCGCCGGGGTGGTCTTCTAAGCGTGTGCAGGAACGCGACAACCATAAGCTTGTGCGGATATCGTTAGTTGCGTATAGTTGACGTCATGGCGAAGACGTGGACGGTCATCATCTCAAATGAGGTCGCCCAGTGGTATCGCCAACAGACGCCAGCTGATCAGCGGATTGTCGACCGGATGATTGAGATGCTTGCTGCTGAAGGCAACCGTCTGCGGATGCCTCACAGCCGATCGCTCGGTGATGGGTTGTTCGAGTTGCGGTTCGCCATCATGCGCGCCACGGTGGAACAGCGCATTACCTATACATTCGACGTCGGACGAATGGTCATCACCCTAACGACGTTCCGGAAGACGAGGCAGAACGAGGAGCGCGAGGTTGCCCGCGCCAGACACACAAAGGAGGAAAGACCATGACAGAGATTCCAACAGGCTATGTGAAGTGGGAAGATCTCAAGGCCGAAGTCCACGCTTCATACACCCCGGAGCAGCGCCGCGAGTACGACGAGGCTGGGCCGGAAGTCGAGATGCAAATCATGTTGACCGAGTTGGTCTACAAGATGCGCACTGAGGCGGGCATCAGCCAGACGGAGTTGGCCCGTCGGATGGGTGTGCGTCAGCCTTACATTTCGGATCTTGAGCGAGGCGGCCGGACACCGACGCTGCTGACGTTGAGCCGTGTGGCTGAAGCAACTGGCAATCGCCTCCGCCTCGTCCCAGAACCAGCCTGACCCGGCCACGATCAGCAGGTCCCAAGTCACCGTGCTGGTGAATGTGAAAGGAACACCATGGACGCTGTCGCCTTGTGTGAAAACCTCGACACTTTGCGTTTGGACTCTGACGACGATGATGCGTTGGATGCCCTGCCAGATCGTGTTGCGGAGGCCGGCTATCCACCAGAAACGCTGGTGGCCATGCTGCACGTGTTGGAGAACAACCCTGACCACGACTTCGGCGCCCCTGGCGATCTGGTTCGTGCCATAGAAATGCGATGGCTAGATGACGGGTACTTTTCGGCGCTCATCGATTCTGTTCACCGTCGTCCGACTGAGTACAACCTGTGGCTGATGAACCGGATCATGAATACCTTCGATGAGGGCGACATGCTTCGTCGGGGAATCGCTGTGTTTCACCAGGTCGAGGCGGAGTCCACCGATGAGGTGATAAAGTCGGTCGCTCGCGACTTCATCGACTACTTCGATGATCAGCCGGAACGGTAGCCCAGTTGAGGCCATCACGCTTTCACCGGGTGGCTGCCGGTTGTGGTGCCCCAAGCGCAGGCGTCAATCCAGCCCGCACTCCACCTCGCAGAAAGACGGCCTGGGACGAGTCGTATCTCGCCGACGCCGGGGTCGACCCCCACGTGAGCGGGGAATGGGCCACCCCGGTGGCTCCGCTATCCGTTACTAGGCGGCAAAGGACGCCAGGTTGGCTCTTATGTAGGCGACGATGAGGTCGGACAGGGTTGCGTCGTCCAGCGCGAAGAACTGGTCGTCCAGCTCGCTCAGCCGGTCGGTCTTGTCGGTGTCGCCATCGTCCAGGTCGCAGGCCGCTTGCACGATCGCCGCCCAGGGCTCGGCGCCCACGGCGGAAAAGCACTGCGCCGCGATGTCCGATAACTGACGGGCGGCCGGGTCGAAGAAGAACTGGCTGAACCCGCCGTTGAACACCTCGTCTGCGGTTGCATTGACAACAAAGCAGACGCGCTCCGGCTCGCTCCACCTTTCGACTGCCGCCCGGGGGGCGTCCCAATTGTCCATTTTGCTGACCAGCTGGTCGAAGATCACCGACTCCAAGGCGACATCCGGCAGGCTGGCCAGATCACTCACGCTCATCGGTGTTGTCATCGTCAGCCCCCCTTTCATCGGCAGCAGACAACGACCTATGGCCCAATCATTCCATACCAGTCTGGGCGCCCCGGCAGCGGGCAGCCGTTACGCAATCAGTTGAGTTCGCCGCCGTCGATGCGTAGCTGGTCGCCGGTGATGAAGCTGGCCGCGTCGGAGGCCAGGAACACCACGGCGGCGGCGATATCGTCTGCCTCGGCGTAGCGCCCCATCGGGATGCCCGACGCGATGCCCTGCTGCGCCTCGTTGCCGTGGCCAGGGGCGAAGCCCTCTTCCAGGCGGCGCATCATCTGGGTGTTGACGGGGGCGGGGTGCACCGAATTGACGCGGACGCCGTGAGCCGCCGCCTCGCTGGACGCCAGACGCGTCAGGCCGGCGATGGCAAACTTGCTTGTCACATAAGGGGTGACGCCGCCCGCCGGGCCAGCCGACAGGCCACCGACGGAGGACGTGTTGATGACCGCACCGCAACCCTTGGCGTACATGATCGGCAGCACATACTTGAGCCCCATGTAGGTGCCGCGGATGTTGATGGCGAAGACCTTGTCGACGTCAGCCATGTCCTGGTCGACGATCGGTGCGACCTTGCCCTCAATGCCGGCGTTGTTGAAGAACACGTCGATCGTCCCGAAAGCCTGGACGGTGGCGTCGACGTAGGCCTTGACGTCGTCCTCCTTGGAGATGTCGGCGGTGCAGGTGATGACGCTGCCCTGCGGCGCGTTCAAGCTGGCGGCGACGGCGGCGAGCGCGTCGGCAGCGACGTCAACCAGTGCGACCTTGCAGCCCTGCGCGACGAAAGCCTTGGCGGTGGCCGCCCCGATGCCGCCGGCTGCGCCGGTGATGAGCACTACTTTGCCTGCCAAATCCTCATATGTGGCCATTATCAGTTCCCTTTTCTTGTGTGGTGGGTGGACCTGGCCACTGTAGCACTCGTGAATGTCAGGCCAGCATGGTGCGGTCGGTCATGCCGCCGCGCTCGTGGCTGAACCAATCCAACAGGTCGGCCACCGTGGCCGTCGGCTTGTCGGCGGCGTCCAACGTGTGGATGATGCGGCCCTCGTGCATCATCACCAGGCGGTTGCCCAGGCGCAGCGCGTGATCCATGTTGTGGGTCACCATCATGGCCGTCAAATGCTGGTCGGCCACCATCTGGGCGGTGAGCCGCAGCACCAATTCGGCTCGCTCGGGGTCCAACGCGGCCGTGTGCTCGTCCAGCAGCAGCAGCTTCGGGTGGGTGAACGATGCCATCAGCAGGCTCAAGGCTTGGCGCTGGCCGCCCGACAACAACCCGACGCGATGGTTCATGCGGTCTTCCAGGCCCTGCTCCAGGGTGGCCAGCTGCTCGCGGAAGACGGCCCGACGGGCCCGCGTCAACCCGAGCGCCAGCGTCGACGGCTTGCCCCGGTTGTAGGCGATGGCCAGGTTTTCTTCGATACTCAGGTGCGGCGCCGTCCCGGCCGCCGGGTCTTGGAAGACGCGGGCCAGCCAGGCCGCCCGCTTGTGCTCATGCATTCGCGTGACGTCGCGTCCGTCCACCACGACGGCCCCGGAGTCGACGGGCAGCGACCCGGCGATGACGTTGAGCAGCGTCGATTTTCCCGCACCGTTCGAGCCGATGATTGTGACAAAATCGCCCTCGGCCAGCTCCAGGTTGACGTCAACCAGTGCCCGGCGTTCGTTCACCGTGCCCGGGTAGAAGGTCTTGGTTACACCCCGGACGGAAAGCATCGGCGCAGCGGTTTCAGGCATCAGGCGGCCCTCACATCGCTGGGCACGCCGGAAGCGACCACTTGGGCGGCCGCGTCGGCTTCGGCGAAGGGGGAGAACTGGTTCGGGGCGACGGTCATCGGCTCCGGGGCGTTCTTCTTCCGCCACGGCGACAGCTGGGTGACCAGCGCCTGCGCGCCCTTCCACTGCGTCAGCACCAAGGCCAACACCACCAGGACGGCCGACATCAACCGAGTGTCGTTCGGGTCGAAGAAGGGCTGCTTGAGAGCGTAGAAGATGGCCAGGCGGTACAGGATGGCCCCGATGACAACGCCGATGGTGGCCAGCCACAAATACCGCGTGCCGAAGATGGCGTTGCCGAGAATGACGGACGCCAAGCCGATCAGGATCCAGCCCGTGCCGTCACCGACGGCCGCCGCGCTGTTGTACTGCGCCCACAGCGACCCGGCCAGACCGACGCACCCGTTGGACACCATCAGCGTGGCGATCTTCGCGTTGTCGGTGTTGATGCCCGACGCCTGGGCCATGGCCGGGTTGTCGCCGGTGGCCATGACCGCCAGGCCGAACTTCGTCTTCAGCAGCCAGTTGATCAGCACCAGCACCACAACCACGCCGAGGCCGATGAGGGCGATCGACACCCACGTGCCGCGCAGCTGGTGCTTCACCAGCCAGGTGAACAGCGTCGGCTTGCCGAGAAGGGCGACGGAGCTGCGCTTGATGCCGTCCTTGCCGAGCCACAAAATGTGGGTGTTGATGGAATACAGCGCCATCATCACCAAGATGCTGGCCAGCAAGGGGTCGATGTGGGCCTTGGTGTGCAGCAGGCCGGTGACGCCGCCGGCCAAAGCACCGGCCAGGCAGCCAGCCGCCACCGCCGCCACGGGGGGTACCCCGTTGAACACCAAGATGGTGCTGGTGGCGGTGCCGGTGGCAAATGAGCCGTCGACCGTCAGATCCGCAAAGTTCAAAATGCGGAACGTCAAGAAGACGCCAATGGCCAATATCGCCGATATCAGGCCTTGGTCAACAGCTCCGAGCATGGCAAACCCTCACACAGTCAAATCTAGTCGGCTAGCTGGACTGTGTCTGAACGATGGTGGCCCCGTCGGTGAAGCTGGCCGGCAGGGTCAGGCCGAAGGTCGCCGCCGCAGCCGGGTTGACGTCCAACTCGGTGGTGGTGGGAGCCTCGGGCGGGATGGTGCTGATGTCAACGCCGTCACGCAGGATCTTCACGGCCATGTCGCCGGTGGCCCGGCCCAGGTCGTGGTAGCTCAGGCCGCGGGCCGCGACAGTGCCCATGGCCACCGTCGTGGTGTCGGCGCAGAACACGGGGATCTGCTTCTCCTGGCCGAACTGGATGACGCTGCCGAGCGACGCGACGACAGTGTTGTCGGTCGGCACCAGAATGGCGTCGACGCCGGCCAGGGCGGCCAGGCCGGTGCCGATGTCGGCGGGGGTCGTGATGGCCTGTTCCTTAAGCGTCACACCGAGCGACTTGGCTTCATCCTCGTAGGCTTTCACCTGCGTCAGCGAGTTTGCCTCGGATGACGTGTACAGCACGCCGATCGTCTTAACATTCGGCATGGCCTGCTGCACCAGCGTGACGGGCTTGGCGTCAGAGTTCATGTCGGAGGTGCCGGTGATGTTCGGCCCGGCCTGCGTCCACGACGGCACCAGGTTGACGCTGACGGGGTCGGTGACGGCGGAGAACAAGATCGGACGGTCCTGGATGGCCGATGCCATGGCTGTGGCGATCGGCGTCGAGATGGCCAGCACCAAGTCGATGCTCTTGTCGGCGGCGAATGTCGACGCGATGGTGGAGGCTGCCGACGAATCGCCCTGGGCGTTCTTCGAGATCAGGGTGTAGTTGAGGCCCTGCTCCTTGAGCACCTCTTCGAACCCGTCCTGGACGGCCTGCAGTGCGGGGTGCGACATGATGACGGCCACACCGATGGTGTAC
>WRFI01000132.1 GCA_009778875.1 Propionibacteriaceae bacterium
CGGCCTGTCGATCACGGGCCAACCGGCCCCTCGCCTAGCAACCTGCCTAGTCTAGCCGCAAAGCCCAAAAACCACCAATCCCTAGCTTAGGGGTGGTCGGTTGCGTTACTGCACACGCTTGGAGACCACCCCGTCGGCTCCGCCGCCACCCCTCCCCAGAGGGGAATTCACTCCGGCCGCTCCGCCGACGCCACCCCCCAGAGGGGAATTCACTCCGTCGGCTCCGCCGCCACCCCTCCCCAGAGGGGAATTCACTCCGTCGGCTCCGCCGCTACCCCTCCCCAGAGGCGGATTTCAGCCAACCATCAGCGCCTGCATGCCCGTCGCCCAGGCGTCCGGCGACGAGTGGACGACGCGGCCCGCCAGGTTGTCGCGCATGAATCGCAGCGCCGGGGTGCGCCGTACGGCCATGGCGTAGGCGCTGTTGCTCGGCCGGCTCAGTTCGTCTTCCGGCAGGCTGACCACCTCGCGATGGAACTCGACGGCCTCGACCGCCCGGTTCAGCTGGCGGATGAACCCCGCCTCGTCACCCACGATGTTGTAGAAGAACGTCGCCGCCGCCTCGCCTTCGGCCACCGCCCACTCGACGCCCGCCACCGGTTTAGCGGACGACGGCGCAATCAGCCAAATGACGCCCGGGTCGGTGGAACCGGCCAAGCCATCTTTAAGACCCATGCAGATGCGGCTCGGGTCGCACACCGTCTTGAACGCGGTGTACGGGTCAGCCGCGCGGCTGTCGGCGATCCGCTTCTCCAGCGCCGCCACATAGGACGGGGCCACACCCGCCAACTCGCCCTGCGGCACGGCCACCCCGGGCGGCATTTTGGCGGCGATCGCCGCGAGCTGCTGGGCGCTCAACGTGGCGTCCAGCGCGCGCACCGCCTCGACGGACTTCTGGCGCAACCCCACCAGTTTCGCCTGGACGGTGGCGACGAAGGCGTCGGCGTCACGGCCCAACCGGGTCACCTCATACCAGTCGCCTCCGTCGATCTGGATCGCCGCCCCGAACGGCTCCGTCTTCATGTCGGTGGCGAAAACCAGGGGGACGCGCCGGGCCTGGTCATTCGGCGGCAGCAGCAAGACGCAGTCGTCATACACCTCGACCAGCCCGTGCCCCTGCACCACCTCAGCACCCCCCTCCCGGAACCGGAAGTCGCCCTCGGCCTGAAAGCCCGGCTTTCCCGCCGCGAACAAGGCCAGGCGAACCTTGGCGTTGAACCCCGCCAGCAGGTCCAGGTGGAACCCGTCACACCCGCTGCCGAGCCCCGAAAACGTGAACCTGTCGTCACCGGTCGTCACGATCACCACATAGTCCGAGTGGGCGATCTCGACGATGTCGGCGAAAGCGATGAACACCGGCTGGAAAAGGCTGTCGACATCCAACCCGTCCTCACCGATGCGCAGGCTGACCGGGCCGTTCAGCGCGGCCGAGGCAACCTGCGCCTGGAACTGCGTGTCAGGCAAGGGGGGCCCCGCAATTGCCGCAGAACCGCGTGCCGGGCGGGTTGGCCGTCCCGCAGGACGGGCAGGTGCCGCTGGGCACAGCCGCCGGCTGGGTGAGGTTGGCGCCACAGTTGTTGCAGAACTTCACCGTCAGGGCATTCTTGGCGCCGCAGTTCGGGCACACCTTGAGCTCCATCGACGCGCCGCAATTGTTGCAGAACTTGCCCGAACCGGCCGGCTTGCCACACACCGGGCACACCGTCGTCTTCGACTCGATGTTGCCCTGCCAGACGGTGGCGTCCTGACCGGCGGCGTCGATGTTGCGCTTCATGGCGTCGGCCCGCGCCTTGGCGACGTAGACCTCTTGACGGGGCGCGCAGCCAATGCACAGACCTTCGTCCTCGTTGTAGCAGGCGTCACAGACGTAGCTGCTGCACCCGTTGCAGCGGTGGAAATGGGGTTGCGCCTCATTCTGGGCGGTACCAAAAGCCGCCTCGTGCTCTTTCTGCCAGGCCGGGCTGCGGTCCTCGAAGTTTTGCCCCAGCAGCGACCCGGCCCGCTCCGAGGCATTGGTGAGCTGACCGAGCGCACCGCCCAGCAGCCCGCCAAGCACGCTGGCGCCTTCCGTCAGCGTGCGCAAGCCCTGCCCTTTCTTGTAGGTCGTCGACTCGATGAAGCTCGACTTGAAGCCGTCGCGGCAGTGGTCGCAGTAGAAGGTGAATTGGTAGCCCGCCTCAGTTGAGTTGTCCTCATAGTTGCGGGTGAACGCTTGCATCATGGTGTGCTCCTATCTCAATCCGCCAGCCGCTGGCCGCAACTGCCGCAAAAGCGCGTGCCCGGCGGGTTTTGGGCGCCACAGCCGGGGCAGGCCGACGCGGCCGGCGCCAATGGGGCGCCGCATTCCTGGCAGAACTTGACGCCGTCCGCGTTCTCATGCCCGCAGGACGGGCAGGTGCGGGCCTGCTCGGCCGCCTTGGCGGCCTCATCGGCGGCCGTCTTCTCTTGGTTCTGCTGGTCGAGCGCCGCCTTGGCGGACGCCAGATTCGACTGGATCAGCCGCAGCTTATCAGCCTGCTCGGGAAAAGCGCCCGGGTTCTGCTGATAAGCCAAACGGCCGATCTCGGTGTAAACCGCCGTTTCCTGATCCGTCAGGTCGGACACCTGACTTTGCGCGTTCATCAACTTGACTTGGGGATCGTCTTGGGGCATCAGGCCAGTCAGGCCTTTCATCAGTCCGCCGAGGGCCCCCAGGCCACCCAAAATATCGCCTGCCATCATGGTCTCCTTACCGTGTCAGCACTGCCACACCGCACATCACAGTGCGGTCACAGATAACTCTAGCCCAAAAAGATTCCCCTCCTTAGCCTGGATCCACCGATGCTGAGCGTAGCGAGCGGCACTAGACAGGTGCGATGGCAAGGCGGAAATGCGAAGACAGGCTGGACGCCTGTTGAGCGTTGCCAACGCAGCCAGGGTGCCTGGATAGGGTCGCGCAGTAGCTCATGATCGGTGGATTCAGGCTTAGCTTAGGAGGGGAATAGAAAACCACCCCGTCGGCTCCGCCGACACCCCTCCCCAGAGGGGAATAGAAAACCACCCCGTCGGCTCCGCCGACACCCCTCCCCAGAGGGGAATTGAAAGGACCACCCCGTCGGCTCCGCCGACACCCCTCCCCAGAGGGGAATTCACTCCGCCGGTTGACATGGCGGGCGGAACGCCGGTTCGAGCTGGCGACGGCGCAGACGCCTGCCCAAGCCTGGTGGCCACTTGATCGTGCGTCGAGTACGGCGTCTGTGCGCTCGGGCCGGCTGGAGCCCGCCGCGTCAACCACCCCCTCCCCAGAGGGGAATTTGCTAGTAGACGCCCTGGGCGATCATGGCGCCGGCCACGCGGCGGAAGCCCGCGATGTTTGCGCCGTTCATCAGGTCCTCGCCCATGCCGTAGTCACCGGCCGCCGCCAGCGACTGCGCGACGATGTTCACCATGATGCCGCGCAGGCGCTCGTCCACCTCGGCGAAACTCCACTGGATCAACTGCGAGTCCTGCGACATCTCCAGGCCCGACACCGCCACACCACCGGCATTGGACGCCTTGCCCGGCGCGAACAGCACCTTGGCGGCGTGCAGCGCGTCGATCGCCTCGGGGGTTGACGGCATGTTGGCACCCTCCGCCACGATAATCGCGCCGTTGGCGATGAGCGCTTTGGCGTCGTCGCCCGTCAGCTCGTTTTGCGTGGCGCACGGCAAGGCGATGTCGCAGGGCAGGCGCCACACGCTGCCACCGGCCACGAACTTGGCCCCCGGGTGAGCGTCCACATACTCGGCGATGCGGCCGCGGCGGTCCAGCTTGATCGCCTTGACGGCCGCCAGATCGATACCGTCCGGGTCGTAGACGTAGCCCGCCGAGTCGGACATGGTGACGACCTTGGCGCCCAACTGGGCCGCCTTCTCGCAGGCGAAGATCGCCACGTTGCCGCTGCCCGAGATCACCACCGTCTTGTCGGCGAACGAATCGTTGCGCAGGCGCCGAAGGGCCTCTTGGACGTAGTAGCACAAGCCGTAGCCGGTCGCCTCCGTGCGCACCAGGCTGCCGCCGAAGTCCAGCCCCTTGCCCGTCAACACGCCGGAAAACTGCTTGGTGACGCGCTTGTATTGCCCGAACAGGTAGCCGATCTCGCGCCCGCCGACGCCGATATCACCCGCCGGCACATCCGACTCCGGGCCAATGTGGCGGTACAGCTCCGTCATGAACGCCTGGCAGAAGCGCATGACCTCGCCGTCCGACTTGCCGTGCGGGTCGAAGTCCGAGCCGCCCTTGCCGCCGCCCATCCACAGCCCCGTCAGCGCGTTCTTGAACGTCTGCTCGAAGCCCAGGAACTTCAGTATCGATTCGGTGACGCTGTCATGGAACCGCAGGCCACCCTTGTACGGGCCGATGGCGTTGTTGAACTCGACGCGCCAGGCCCGGTTGACCTGGATCTGGCCCAAGTCGTCCACCCAGGTGACACGGAAGCGGACGATCCGGTCCGGCTCGGTGATGCGCTCAAGGATGGCGTTGCTCGTCAGCTCAGGGTTGGCATCAAGCTCCGGCTCAATGCTGCCCAACACCTCCTGCGCGGCCTGCAAGAACTCTGCCTGGCCGGGGTTGCGGGCCGAAAGCATACCGAAAACCTGCTTGGCGTACTGGGTCTTGAACATGTCTCTCCTTGGTTCACAGATGTTTCAGTCTATGACCTGGCCAAATCCCACACGAACCCGTCCAAATATGGAAACGCTGTGAGGCTACCGGTCATCGAACAGCCGCGTGACCGAACCGTCGGTGAAAACCTCCCAGATCGCCTGGGCGATCAGCGGGGCGATCGACAGCACCGTCAGATTATCGATGTTGACGTCCGGCCTGATCGGCAAAGTGTTGGTGACGATCACCTCGTCGAAACCGGCGGCGTTCAACCGTCCGGCCGCCGAACCGGACAGCACCGGGTGGGTGGCGGCCACAATCACCTGGGCGGCCCCATGATCGCGCAGAGCCTGGGCAGCCTTGGCCATCGTGCCGGCGGTGTCGATCATGTCGTCCACCAGCACACAAATGCGTCCCTCGACCTCGCCGACCAACTCGTGCACGCGCACCTCGTTGGCTTCGTTCGGGTCGTGCCGCTTGTGGATGATCGCCAGCGGCGCCCGCAGGCGGTCAGCCCAGGCGTCCGTCAGGCGCACCCGCCCGGCATCCGGCGAAACCACCGTTATCCTGGACGTGTCGTAGTGGGCCGCCACATAGTCGGCCAGCACGGGCAGGCCGGTCAGGTGATCGACCGGACCGTCGAAGAACCCCTGAATCTGGGCGGCGTGCAAGTCGACACTCATGATGCGGTCGGCCCCGGCGGTGTGGAAAAGATCGGCAATCAGGCGGGCCGAGATCGGCTCCCGTCCCAGGTGCTTCTTGTCCTGGCGGCCGTAGGGGTAGAACGGCGCGATGACGGTGATGCGCCGCGCCGAGGCCCGCTTCAGCGCGTCCACCATGATCAGCTGCTCCATGACCCACTCGTTGACGGGCGCCGGGTGGGACTGGATGACGAAAGCGTCGCAGCCGCGCACCGACTCCTCGTAGCGCACATACACCTCGGAGTTGGCGTACGAGATCAGCCGGGACGGCGTCAATTCGACGTCCAGCAACCCCGCGATGTCCTGGGCGAGTTGCGGATGGGC
>WRFI01000133.1 GCA_009778875.1 Propionibacteriaceae bacterium
GACGTGCCCGACGCCTACCTGCGCCTGCACTTGCTGAGTCACCGGCTGTGCCAGCCCCGCACCATCAACGTCGACGGCATCTTCGCCGTCCTGCCCAACAACGTCTGGACCAGCGTCGGGCCCTGCCGCCCGCAAGGCTTCGAGTTGATCCGGGAGCCGCTGCGCCGGGCCAACGGTGGGCTGGAGATCTACGCCATCGACAAGTTCCCCCGCATGGTCGACTACGTCATCCCGTCGGGCGTGCGCATCAGTGACGCCAACCGGGTGCGCCTGGGCGCCCACCTGGCCGACGGCACCACCGTCATGCACGAGGGCTTCTGCAACTTCAACGCCGGCACCTTGGGCCGGTCGATGGTCGAGGGACGAATCAGTCAGGGCGTAGTTGTGGGGGACGGCAGCGACATCGGCGGCGGAGCGTCCATCATGGGGACGATCTCCGGTGGCGGCAAGCAGCAAGTCAGCATCGGCCAGGGCTGCCTGTTGGGCGCCGAGTCCGGCATCGGCATCAGCCTGGGCGACAACTGCGTCGTCGAGGCCGGCCTCTATGTGACCGCTGGCACCCGCGTCACAATGCCGGACGGCACCGTCGTCAAGGCCGTCGAGCTTTCGGGCGAATCGAACTGGTTGTTCTTGCGTGACTCGACAACCGGCAAGGTGCTGGCCAAGTCGCGGGCCGCGCAGATGTTCGAACTGAACGACGCCCTACACAAAAACTAGCCTGACCACCCCGGCGGCTCCGCCGCCACCCCTCCTAAGCCTGGATCCACCGATGCTGAGCGTAGCGAGCGGCACTAGACAGGTGCGATGGCAAGGCGGCAATGCGAAGACAGGCTGGACGCCTGTTGAGCGTTGCTAACGCGGCCAGGGTGCCTGGATAGGGTCGCGCAGTAGCTCATGATCGGTGGATTCAGGCTAAGGAGGGGAATTTTCGGTGGTCCATTCCCCTCCTTGAGAGGGGAACATAGACTTGAAGCATGCCCCGTCACTCTCAGCCAGTTCGACGGGTCTATGGACGCCGACGCCCCGTCGGACGAATCATCATTGCCCTTGTCGTGACGGTCGCCGTCGTGATCGGCGTCGTCGCCGTGGTGCGAACCCTGATGCAAGTCACTTTCTCTGGGACCTCGATCATCCCGTCCGACCACTGCGTGGCCGTGGCTGACGCCTACAGCGGCAGCATGACAACCGAACAGGCCAGCAACGCGGCCATCATCGTCGGCGAGGCGATCCGGCGCGGTCTGCCGGCCCGGGCCGCCACCATCGCCATCGTCACCGCCAGTCAAGAATCGAGCTTGCGCAACCTGGACTATGGGGACGCCGATTCGCTCGGATTGTTCCAGCAGCGGCCCAGTCAGGGTTGGGGCACGCCCGATCAGATCATGGACCCCTGGTATTCGGCCGGCAAGTTCTATGACGCCCTGGTCAAGGTGCCGGACTGGCAGTCCAAGCCGATCGGTGACGTCGCCCAGGCCGTTCAGCGCTCGGCCTACCCTGACGCCTACGCCAAGCACGAATCAGCCGGACGGGCCATCGCGTCCACCTTGACGGGGCTGACCCCGGCGGGCTTGCGCTGCGTCGCCAATGACGGCCAGGGCGGCGGCGGTGACGAACTGACGGCTCTGTTGACGATGATTTGGGGTGACGCCATCACCGTCACCCCCGCCACGGACGCCACCACTGGCGCGGCCACTGTCACGGTGACGACCGCGGACGCCACCACAGCCTGGGCCGTCGCCCAGATATCAATGGCGCAGTTGGCGGCCAGCGGCCTGACGTCCATCCAGGTGGGTGATCAGACCTGGACACACCAGTCCACCGACCTGGCCAAATGGACCCCGTCACCGACGTCCGTCCAAGACACTGCCGTCGTCGTCACGCTGCGCTGAAAGCCGTCTTGCACAAAGATGCCGGGATCTTTGTGCATTCTCGGACTGGCTGAGCCGATGGATGAAAGTTGTTCTGTCGGTTGACATGGCGGGTGGAACGCCGGTTCGAGCTGGCGACGGCGCAGACGCCGGAGTGAATTCCCCTCTGGGGAGGGGTGTCGGCGGAGCCGACGGGGTGGTCCTCTGGGCGTGTGCAGGAAGGTGACCGACCACCCCGTCAGTCGCTTCGCGACTGCCACCCCTCCCCAGAGGGGAATTTCCGTGGCTCCGGCGCTGCACCTGCTTGGGAGACCACCCCGCCGGCTCCGCCGGCACCCCTCCCCAGAGGGGAATTTTCCGTGGCTCCGGCGCTGCACCTCAAAAGGAGGGGAATTATTGGAGATTTGACATCTGTGTCACTGTATTAGATACTTAATACAGTGACACAGTTAAGGAGGTGCGTTGTGCAGTGGGAATTCACCAATGACCGGGCGATATCGCTCCAGATCGTTGAGATCGTCCAAAAGGGAATCCTGTCTGGCGTCTACCCGCCCGGGTCGAGCCTGCCCAGCGTCCGAGTTTTGGCCGTTGAGGCTGGTGTCAACCCCAACACAATGCAGAAAGCGCTGGTCGAGCTCGAAGCCCGAGGCCTCGTGCACACCCAGCGGAACAGCGGACGAACAGTCACCGATGATGAAAGGTTGATCATGAAGCTTAAGCAGCAGGCGGCAGCCAGCTACGTCGAGCAATTCTTCGCCGACATGCGAAATCTCGGCTTTGAACGCGCCGACGCGGCGGCGATCCTCAAGTCGCAGGCCACGTCACCCCTTGAGGAGGTGGGCTAGATGGACGCGATACTCAAAACCGAGGGGTTAACCAAGCAATTCGGGGCGATGACGGCGCTGGACAACGTCAGCTTGACGTGCCAGGCCGGTCACATCGTCGGGCTGCTCGGTCCCAACGGCAGTGGAAAGACCACGCTGCTCAAGCTCGTCAACGGTCTGCTGGCTCCGACCAGCGGGCGAGTGTTGATTGACGGTCTGGCGCCCAGCCCGTCGACAAAGGCCCGCGTCAGCTACCTGCCCGACCACACCTACTTCGACAACTGGATGAAAGTCCGCGACTGCGTCGGGTTGTTCGCCGACTTCTACGCCGACTTCGACCGCACCAAGGCAACAGACATGCTCAAGGCGCTCGGCATCGACACGTCCATGACGTTCCGGACGCTGTCGAAAGGCACGCGGGAGAAGGTCCAGTTGGCCCTGGTGATGAGCCGGCAGGCGCAGCTGTACCTACTGGATGAGCCCATCGGCGGCGTCGATCCGGCGGCCCGCGACTTCATCCTCGACACGATCATCAAGAACTACAACGAGAACGGCACGGTCGTCATCAGCACTCATCTGATCGCGGACGTGGAAAAGGTCTTGGACGACGTCATCTTCCTCAACGCCGGCCGCGTCATGCAGATTAGCAGCGCGGACGAACTACGCGAACGTACGGGCAAGAGCGTCGACGAGGTATTCAGGGAGGCATTCAGATGCTGAGCAAACTGATCAAATACGAGTTCAAGGCGACGGGGCGCATCTTCCTGCTGACCTATGTGGTCGTGGTTGCCCTGGCCGGCGTCAATGCGGCGATGCTGGCGGTGAGACCGCCCAGCAACTCTGGGCTGGAAGTCCTCTACGCTGGCGTTTCAACCGTGACGGGGCTGCTCTACGGGATTGCCGCCTTCGCCGCCTTCCTGCTGACCATCGTCATCGTCGTCGTGCGTTTCTACCGCATGCTGGGCGACGAGGGGTACCTCTGGTTCACCCTGCCGGTGACACCCACCCAACAGATTTTCGGCAAGCTGATACCGGCCACAGTCTGGACGATCGTCACGACCATTGTGACGCTGGCCAGCGTCGGATTGGTGACGTTCCGGGCCAATTGGCCCTCGCTGCTCGGTTCCACATGGCGCAGCCTGGCGTCGCAAGGGTTCAACCCTGGCGTTTGGCTCGTGTGCGGCCTTGTGTTCATCCTGTTCAGCCTGCTGGTGAACGTCATGCTGTTCTATGCGGCGATAGCTTGGGGACCCAACCTCATCAAGAGCAGCCGACTGGGCGGCAGCGTGGTGGCCTACATCATCATCTACGTCGCGCTCGAGGTGATCAACCTGGTGGGCGTCCTCGTCATGGTGTTGATGTTCGCCAACACATTCAAGGCGACGCAAACCATCCCCTCAGTCCTCACAAGCGCTGACGTGGCGGCCATCAACCATGCCGGCGCGGTCTTCGGGACCTACTTCGGCATCGAATACCTGATACTGGCCGTCATCGGTTTCTTCATCACACGGCACTTCATCGGACGGAAACTGAACCTGAGCTGATCTATTCCCCTCCTTCGGAGGGGTGGCAGTCGCGAAGCGACTGACGGGGTGGTCGGTCACCTTCCTGCACACGCCAAGAGGACCACCCCGGCGGCTCTGCCGCCACCCCTCCTAAGGAGGGGAATCTACCGGCGTTCCGCCCGCCCCGTATCAGCGGTCAGGCTCCAGCCGGCTGGAGCCCGACCGCTTAAGTTCACGAACCCAGCACTGCGACAAGGCCCAGCAGCAGTATTGCGAAGAAAATGCTGCCCATCACCACGCCAGAGATCGCCAGGCCGCGGTTATTCGCCTGCCGACGCCCGAAGGCCCTGATGCCCGTTATGCCCATAACCAGTGCCAGCACTGGGCAAGCTAGAACAAACAGCAGTGTGCCAGTGGCAGTGCCCGGGTCCGTTGCCCAGGAAGTTGTCAGACTGCCGTTTCCAACCTCGCCAAGGACAAGTATGGACAGGATGCCGAAGACCAACGCCATGACACCGAAATGGTTCTTCGGGAAAGGTTTGGCCAGGTAGGGATACACCGGCAGCGCCTGCCCCGGGTAGGCCGGAACTGCGCCATAGGGTTGCGGGAATGGCGCTGTGGCGGGCGGGTAAGCCAGCGGGTAGGCGGGCGGAACCTGAGCCGTCCAAGGTACTGGCGCTGGCACCGCGGCAGGCGCGACCAGGGGAACGGGTGGGAACTGCGGCATCGGGGCGCCCGGAGGCAACCCATAGGTTGACCCCGGAGATGGTGCCGGGCCCGGTGCTGGCGTCACAACGTATTCCGTCATCGGTACGGCGGGCGCATCGGGCACAGCTGGCGCCGCGCCCGGATCGGCCGGGACGAACGACGGCATATCGGTGGGCGGAAGGTACGGTGAGACGGAATTGTCGTACGACATGGAAACTCCTCGCCGAAACTGTCAGGCGGCGTGCTCGGCCGGACGTGACGACATCGGGTCGACGGCGATACCGGGGCCCATCGTCGTCGAAACGGCGATGCGGCGCAAGTAGCGTCCCTTGGCGGTGGCCGGCTTGAGGCGCAAGACCTCTTCCAGAGCCGCGTTGTAGTTCTGAAGCAGAGCCTCGGCGCTGAACGACGCCTTACCGATTATGAACTGCAGGTTGGCCTGACGGTCGACTCGGAACTCGATCTTGCCGCCCTTGATGTCCGTCACAGCTTTGGTGACGTCCATCGTCACGGTGCCCGTCTTGGGGTTCGGCATGAGCGAGCGCGGGCCGAGCACGCGGCCCAGCTTGCCCACCTTGCCCATCATGTCGGGGGTGGCGACGACGGCGTCAAAATCGAGATAGCCGCCGGCCACCTTGTCGATCAACTCGTCGGCACCGACCTCGTCCGCGCCGGCGTCGAGAGCCTCCTGAGCCTTGGCGCCCTGGGCGAAGACCAGCACC
>WRFI01000134.1 GCA_009778875.1 Propionibacteriaceae bacterium
GCCTCTGGTGCTCGATTCGTCCAAACCGTCGGTCCTGCTGGCCGGGCTGGAGCACGCGCCGGGCCGCTGCCTGGTCAATTCCTGCAACCTGGAGGACGGGGACGGTCCGGGCTCCAAGTACGAGCAGGTGATGACCGCCGTGACGGAGCACGGCGCGGCTGTGGTGGCACTGACCATCGACGAGGCGGGCCTGGCCACCACCCGGGAGCGCAAGCTGGCGGTGGCGCGCCGCCTGATCGGGGAGTTGACGACGCGATGGGGGTTGACGCACTCGGACATCTTTGTCGACCTGCTGACCTATCCGGTATCCACCGGGGCGGATGACGCGCGCGGGGCGGCCCGCGAAACGCTGGAGGCGGTGCGCGGCCTTAAGGCCGAATTCCCGGCGGTCGGCACCATCTTGGGCGTGTCCAACGTCTCTTTCGGTTTGGCTCCGGGTGCCCGCGTGGTGCTGAACAGCGTCTTCCTGGACGAGGCCCGCCAGGCCGGCCTGGACGCGGCGATCGTCGATGCCGCCAAAATAAGGCCGCTGCACCAGATACCGGGCGATTTGGTGCAAGCCGCCCGCGACCTGCTGTGGGACGATCACACCCGGGCAGACGATCCGCTCGCCGCCTTCTTGGCCCTGGTCGATGAGGCGGGGGCGGGGCAAGCGTCGTCGCAGATCGCCCAGGACACTTTGGCCGGGCTGCCGGTGGGGCAACGTTTGGTGCGGCGAATCGTTGATGCCCTGCCGCTGGGGTTGGAGGACGACCTGGATGAGGCGTTGGTCAGCAGCGATGCTTTGGCCATACTGAACGACGACCTGCTTGAGGGCATGCGTCAGGTCGGCGATCTGTTCGGTGCCGGCAAGCTGCAGTTGCCGTTTGTGCTGGCGTCGGCCGAGGTGATGAAGAAGGCGGTGGCCCACCTGGAGCCATCGCTTAAGGCTGACCGAACCGACACCCCCGCCCGGGGCACGCTGGTGCTGGCAACGGTCGCCGGCGACGTCCACGACATCGGCAAGAACCTGGTGGACATCATTGTCAGCAACAACGGCTACAAGGTCGTCAACCTGGGTGTTAGGGTGCCCATCGACAAGATGGTTGAGGCCGCCATCGCCGAGGACGCGTCGGCCATTGGCATGTCTGGTCTGCTGGTCAAGTCGGCGGAGGTGATGGCGGACAACCTGGACGAGTTGACCCGTCGCGGCCTGGCCGACCGCTTCCCGGTGGTTCTGGGGGGTGCGGCGCTCAGTCGCGGCTACGTCGACACGCTGCGCCCAGGCTACGCGCGGGTGCATTACGCCGCCGACGCCTTTGAGGGTTTGCGGGTCTTGGATGCCGTCCGCCAGGGCGCCAAGACGCCCTCGCCCGCCAACCCGACCGGCCCCGGCCGTCCGACAAGCCCCAGGCCGGACCACGCCGCAGAGTTGCCGCGATCGCAGGTCGTCCGCGGCGTCCCGGTGCCCGAGCCACCCTTCTGGGGTGCCCGGCACGTCAATGGGCTGTCGTTGCGGGAGGTCGAACCTTGGCTGGACTACCGGGCACTGTTGCTGGGCCGCTGGGGGCTGCGGACCGAGCCGGGGCACACCTTCGACGAGCTTTTGGCAACCAACCGCGCCCGGCTGGACGGCTACCTGGACCGTATCCGGCAGGACGGCTTGGCGCAGTTCGCCGTCGCCTACGGCTATTGGCCCTGCTTCAGCAGCGGGGGCGACGTGGTGCTGCTCGAACCGGCGTCGAAAACGGAGCTGGCCCGGCTGGAGTTTCCCCGTCAGCCGCGGCCCCCCTACCTGTGCATCGCCGACTATTTCCGTGACGAAGGCGAAGCGGCAGCGCTTGGCCCCGATGTCATCGCACTGCAACTGGTGACGATGGGGGCGGGCGCCTCGCGGGCCACGGGTGCGCTGTTCGAGCAGGACCACTACCGCGAATACCTGGAGCTACATGGCCTGACTGTGCAGTTGGCCGAGGCGACGGCCGAGATGTGGCACACGCGGGTGCGCGCCGAGTTGGGGATTGGCGGCCAGGGCGAGCGCTACAGCTTTGGTTACCCGTCTTGCCCCGATCTGGCGCCCCGGCGGGTGCTGGCCGACCTGGTGGGCGCCGGGGCCATCGGCGTCGAGCTGACCGAGGGTCTGCAATTGGTGCCCGAACAATCCACCGACGCGCTGATCGTCCATCACCCCGAAGCCCGTTATTTCTCGTTGCATTAGGCATAACGGCTGATGCCTGGCACAATGGTTTGGTTATGGCGATTACGAAACCCGCAGCAGTCCTGATCGATTTTGATGGCACGCTGGTCGACACCGAGCCCTATTGGATGCAGGGCGAGGTTGACTTGCTGGCCGAATTTGGCGTGGCTTGGACCCTCGAGGAAGCCAGCGGCCTTTGTGGCACGTCGCGGGAATACTCGCAGGCCGTTCTGAAGGCTCAGATGGCGAACCACGGTGTCGACGTGACGGACCTCGACGACGACGTCTTCTACGCCGAACTGTGTGACAGCGTCGTTGATCGGATCAACCGTCTGGGTGCCCCCGCCTTGCCCGGCGTGTCGGAGCTGCTAACCGACATCGCGGCCCACGGCCTGCCGTGCGCGGTTGTCTCGGCCAGCCCGCCGGGCGTGCTGGCGGCCGGTTTGGCCGGATTCCCGGAGGGCGTCATTCAGGCTGTGGTGAACGGCGAGATGGTGGAGGAGTCCAAGCCGGCGCCCGAAGGCTACTTGCTGGCCGCCTCAATGTTGGGGGTAGACGCGAGCGACTGCGTCGTCATTGAGGACACCGTGTCAGGTGTGGCCGCCGGGCTGGCGGCCGGGGCGGTGGTCGTGGCGGTGCCGCGTCTTCAAGTCATCCATGACGCGCCCAGGCAGGTCATCCTGCCGTCGTTGGAAGGCGTCGATGTGGCGAAACTGGCGCAGTTGTACCGCCAAGGCAGGGGAACAGGCCATGAGTGAGACGACCACTCCCGTCAGCGGCGCCAGCGGCCCCCTGCGGGCGGGGGAGCGGGTCGCCCTGACCGACCCAAAGGGAAACCGCAAGTGGGTCGTCTTGACCCCGGGCAAGGTTTTCCACACCACCAAGGGCGGGGTGTCCCATGACGACATCATCGGGAGTCCGGACGGGCTGGTGGTCACCAGTGCCGGTGGCATGCAATTTCTGGTGTTCCGGCCGATTCTGCAGCAGTTCATGGTGTCGATGCCGCGGGAGGCGGCCGTCATCTACCCCAAGGACGCCGCCCACATCGTCATGTTTGCCGACATTTTTCCCGGCGCCCGCGTACTGGAGGCCGGTGTCGGCTCGGGGGCGCTCAGCCTGGCGCTGCTGAGGGCCATTGGCCCTGGCGGGCAGCTTGTCAGCTACGAGCGGCGACCCGAATTCGCGGCCGTCGCGCAGGGCAATGTCACCACCTTTTTGGGGCCGCAGCCGGGGTGGCGCCTGATCGTCGGCGATCTGGTCGAGTCGCTTGACGTGCTGCCGCCGAAGGTGCCCTTCGACCGGGTGGTTTTGGACATGCTGGCGCCCTGGGAGTGCGTCGACGCGGTGGGGGAGGTTCTGAGTCCCGGCGGCCTGCTGTGCTGCTACGTCACGACGACGACGCAGATGGGACGGGTGGCTGACCAAATCCGCGCCCATGGCGGCTTCACGGAGCCCGATATCGACGAGGTGATGGTGCGGGAGTGGCACGCCGAAGGCCTGGCCGTGCGGCCCGGCCATGGCACGACCGGCCACACGGGTTTCATCGTCACGTCGCGCCGTCTGGCCCCCGGTGTGACCGCCCCGATGCGCCGCCGCCGCCCCGCCCAAGGGGCCTATGGCCCCGACTACACCGGCCCGATGCCCAAGAATGTCATCCTGACCTCGTAGGCCAGCGGTAGGCCATAGACTTAGTCCCTATGAACGACCCGACGCTGATTATCGGCACGGGGCTGATCGGCGCTTCGATCGGCCAGTGCCTGAGGGAGCATGGCGTCGAGGTGTTCCTGTCGGATATCGATCATGCAAACGCGGTGGTGGCGGCATCGCGGGGCGCGGGTGTGGTCGCGCGGCCACGGCCGGAGACGGTCGAGCTGGTCATTGTGGCCACGCCGCCGGCCGTCGTGCCGGAGATTGTGGTGGCCGCACTGCGCCGGTACCCGAATGCCGTGGTGACGGACGTGGCGTCCGTCAAGGCGAGCATCGAGGCGGCTGTGCTGGCTGGTGTGGCCGACCACACCGACGCGCGGCGCTATGTTGGTTCGCACCCGATGGCCGGTTCCCAGCATGCCGGGCCGCTGACGGCGGAAGCCGAGCTGTTTCTTGACCGCACCTGGGTAGTGATCGAACGGGCTGACCAAGACGCCCAGGCGGTGGCCGCGGTGCGGGCGTTGATCGAGATTTGCGGCGCGCGGGAGGTCGACCTGGACGCCGCCACCCACGACCGGGCTGTGGCGGCCGTGTCGCACTTGCCGCAGCTGATGGCCTCGCTGACGGCGGCCCGTCTGCTCGACGATGTGCCCGCCGACCTGACCCTGGCCGGCCAGGGCGTGCGCGACGTGACGCGGATCGCCGCCTCCGACGTGCGCATGTGGCGGCAGATCGTGGCGGCCAACACAATGGCCGTCCGCGACCAGCTCCGGGCCGTGCAGGCCGACCTGAACATACTGATCGATCAACTGGACGACCCGGCGGTGGTCGAGGACCTGCTCAGCCGGGGACGCGCCGGTGCGGCGGCGCTGCCTGGCAAGCATGGCCAGGCCCCCAGCGAACTGATGTCGGTGGTTGTGCAGATTCCCGATACCCCCGGCGCGCTGGCCCACCTTTTTGCCGACATCGACCAGGAGGGTGTCAACGTCGAAGACTTGAACATCGAGCACGACCCGGTGCGCGAGGCCGGCTTCCTGGCCGTCGCCGTGACGCCGGATCGGGCCGAACCGCTGGCGGACGCACTGCGCGACCGCGGCTGGCTGGTGCGCTGATGCAGTCTCTGGTGATCGCCGTCGACGGGCCGTCCGGTTCGGGCAAGTCGTCGACTTCGCGACTGGTGGCGAAACGCCTCGGGTTGGCCTATCTGGATACCGGCGCGATGTACCGGGCGATAGCGTTGGGCTGTGAGGCTGCCGGATTGCTGGCCGATCGCGGCGGCATAGCCGCCTTCACTCGTGGTGCCCAGCTTGACGTCGGCACCGACCCGGGCGCCCCGACGATCTTGCTGAACGGGGTGAACGTGACGGCAGCGATTCGGGCACCGCAGGTTTCCGCCTGCGTGTCGACGGTGGCGGTCGTCCCGCAGGTTCGGTCCATATTGACCGGGCAGATGCGCCAGATTGTGTCGAAGGCGCACCGAATCGTACTGGAGGGGCGAGACACCACCACCGTCGTCACCCCCAATGCTGACGTGCGCGTCCTGTTGGTGGCGAACCAGGATGCCCGGATGGCCAGACGGCAAGCCGAACTGGACGGCGTCAGCCAGGCCGATCTCACCGACCAGGTGGTGCGCCGTGACCGCGACGACGCGACGGTGTCGCAGTTCGAGACGCCCGCCCCGGGTGTCACCTGCATCGACTCGACGGACATGACGCTGGACGAAGTGGCCGACGCGATTATTGCCCTGGTGCCGCCAACCCGACGAGGGTCCCATTGCGCCGGGGGAGGTGCTAGCCGC
>WRFI01000135.1 GCA_009778875.1 Propionibacteriaceae bacterium
CCGTGCTTTCGGGCCCGGACACGCGCTAAAGTGGATCAGGTACCCCTTTCGTCGCCAAAGGAAAGGTGCCATCGCACAGTGAACAAGACACTCCGGCTCGGCTTGGATGTCGGCTCGACCACCGTCAAGGCCGTCGTCCTGGATGACGGCCAGATGGTGTTCTCGGATTACCGCCGTCACAACGCCGACGTCCGAGGCGAACTGCAACGTCTGCTGGCGGACGTCCAGGCAGGCTTCCCGGATGATGCTTTCGAAGTCGCCATGACGGGCTCGGGCGGCCTTAGCGTCGCCAAGATCATGGGGGTGTCGTTCATCCAAGAGGTTGTCGCTTCGACGACGGCAATCGAGCGCTTCTTCCCGCAGGCCGACGTGGTGATCGAGCTGGGCGGCGAGGACGCCAAACTGACGTATCTGCATCCCGTCCCTGAGCAACGCATGAACGGCACTTGCGCCGGTGGCACGGGGGCGTTCATTGACCAGATGGCCACCCTGTTGAAGACGGACGCGGGCGGCTTGGACGAGTTGGCGTCGCGCTACACCAACCTGTACCCCATCGCGTCCCGCTGCGGCGTCTTCGCCAAGACGGATGTGCAGCCGCTGCTGAACCAGGGCGCCGCCCACGAGGACATTGCCGCGTCCGTGTTCCAGGCCGTCGCCACCCAGACGATCGCCGGCTTGGCCTGCGGGCACCCCATCAGGGGGAACGTCATTTTCCTGGGCGGGCCGCTGTATTTCTTGCCGCAATTGCGGGAGGCATTCAAACGGGCGCTCGGTGATCGGGTGAGCGAATACATTTCGCCTAATGACGCACAATTGTTTGTCGCCCTCGGGGCGGCCATTTCGACCACCGGCCCGGCGCTGTCCTTGCCGCATATTGGTGCCAACCTGGAATCCGCGAAGGGTGGCGAATTCGGCATCAAAATGATGCGACCGCTATTTGCCACACCCGAAGAGCGGGCCGATTTCGATCGCCGTCACGGCGCCGAAGTCATCGAAATGGCGTCGCTGGCGGACGCGACGGGTGGGCTGTTCCTGGGCCTTGATGCCGGTTCGACCACAATCAAATCCGTCGTCATGGATCGGGACGAACGAATACTGTTTTCGACCTATGGGTCAAATGAGGGCGACCCGATTGCGGCCGCCGTCGCAATTGCCCGCCAAATCAGGGCGGCACTGCCAAAGGACGCCTGGATCGAGCGTTCGTGCGTCACCGGCTATGGCGAGGCGTTGGTGAAGGCCGCCATTCACACGGACGAAGGCGAAATCGAAACGATGGCGCATTACCGGGCCGCGATGAAGTTGGCCCCTGATGTCACCAGCGTCATCGACATCGGCGGCCAGGACATGAAGTTCCTTAAGATCCGCAACGGTGCTGTCGATTCGATTGCCGTCAACGAGGCATGCTCGTCCGGTTGCGGCAGCTTCCTGCAAACCTTCGCTGCCACCATGGGCATCGATATCGAAGAATTCGCTTCGGCCGGTTTGGAGTCCACCGCCCCGGTCGATCTTGGGTCGCGTTGCACGGTGTTCATGAATTCATCGGTGAAGCAAGCCCAAAAGGAAGGCGCGGGCATCGCCGACATTTCCGCGGGGCTCAGCTATTCCGTCGTCCGCAATGCCCTTTACAAAGTGATGAAGCTGCGCGATTCCGGCGATCTCGGGTCAGTCGTCGTCGCCCAAGGGGGGACGTTCCTAAACGACGCCGTGCTGCGGGCGTTCGAGCTGTTGACCGGCGTCCAGGTGATCCGCCCCAATATCGCCGGGCTGATGGGCGCCTACGGCGCCGCCCTGACCGCCAAAATGCACTCCGGCCAATTCCCCTCCTTGGGAGGGGTGGCGCGTAGCGCCGGGGTCACCCCTCCCAAGGAGGGGAATGTTATCAGCCCCTTCATGACACGGGATTTGGACGCTTTTACCGTCGAGTCGGAGCAGAAGACCTGCCAGATTTGCGCCAATCGCTGCAAGTTGACGATAACGACATTCGATGATGGTGCCAGGAATGTGTCGGGGAACCGGTGTGAACGCGGGGCATCTCTGGAAAAGAAGCCTGCCAAGTCGGGCATTCCGAACCTTTATGACTACAAGTACGAGCGCACTTTCGCGTATCACCGACTGGCCGTCGATAAAGCACCGCGCGGGGTGATCGGTATTCCGCGGGCCCTCGGAATGTACGAGGATTACCCGCTGTGGTTCACCATTCTGACGAAACTCGGATTTTCGGTGTTGCTGTCGGGCCGGTCCAACCATGACCTGTTCGAGAAAGGCATGGAGTCGATCCCCGCTGAAAATGTCTGCTACCCGGCGAAGCTGGCGCACGGTCACGTCGAATGGCTGCTTGAACACGGCGCCAAAACGATTTTCTTCCCGGCCGTCAATTATGAGCTTTCCCAGTTCGAGGACGCCGACAATAATTACAACTGCCCAATTGTGGCGTATTACCCGCAGGTGATCGACAAGAATATCGAGGGCCTGCATCAGCCCGGCATCCGCTACATGGTGCCGTTCGTCAACCTGAACAACCCGGAAAACCTCGCCAAACGGGTGGCCGAGATCTTCGCCGATTGGGACGTCACCCCGGACGAGGCTCAGGCAGCCGTCACGGCCGGGTATGAGGAGTTGGCCCTCTTTCATGCCGACGTCAAAGCGGAGGGCGATCGCGCCCTTCAATTCATGCGCGAAAACAAACTGCGCGGAATTGTCCTGGCAGGACGGCCCTACCACGTCGACCCGGAAATCAATCACGGCATTCCCGAAACCATTACCAAGCTCGGCATGGTGGTGCTTTCGGAGGACGCTTTGACGGTTGGCCTGACCAGCACCCATTTGGAGCGCCCAATTCGTGTGATGGACCAGTGGACGTACCACTCGCGCCTTTACGAAGCGGCTGCCCAGGTTCGTGCCACGCCCGACCTTAACCTCGTTCAGCTAAACAGCTTCGGCTGTGGCGTCGACGCCATCACCACCGATCAGGTGCAAGAAATCATCGAGGGCGCGGCTGTCGGCGCGGACGGGCAGCGCCCGCCGCAGTCGATCTACACGGTCATCAAGATCGACGAGGTGTCGAACCTCGGTGCGGCGACGATTCGCCTGAGGTCGCTTCAAGCGGCCACGGCCGATCATGGTGTGGTTCGATCAGGCAGCGCACGCCAGCAAATTCCCCTCCTCAGAAGGGGTGGCGGCGGAGCCGACGGGGTGGTCCCCGAGACCCGTGCTGGATCAACCGGCGTTCCGCACGCCAATGACGCTAGTCCGGCAATCCCCATGGTTTCGGCAGACCCGAAGCCGCCTTACACAAAGGAAATGAAGGCCGCCGGGTTCACCATTTTCGCCCCGCAACTGTCGCCGGTGCACCTTCGCATGTTGGAGCCGATTTTCCATCGGGCAGGGTATAACGTCCATGTGCTGGAGAAGGCCAGCAATGAGGACGTCGAATGCGGCCTGAAGTTCGTCCATAATGACGCTTGCTTCCCGGCGATCATGGTGATCGGCCAGTTGATCAATGCCTTTGTCTCGGGCGGAGCTGACCCGGATCGTTCGGCCGTCATGATCACGCAAACCGGCGGAATGTGCCGGGCGACGAATTACGTCGGCATGCTGCGACGCGGTTTGAAGCAGGCCGGCTACCCGCAGGTGCCGGTTCTGGCGTTGTCGACACAGGGGTTTGAAGCCAACCCCGGGTTCAAGATCACAGTGCCGATGATAACGGCGGCGCTTCAGGCGATCACGATCGGCGACTGCATTCAAAACGTCTTGTTGAGGGTGCGTCCCTATGAGCGGGACGAGGGTTCAGCGAACGAGTTGTATGCCCGATGGGATTCCATCACTCGGGAGTATTTCAGCAACGACCACTATTCGAAGACGTACGGCGGCAAGCTCAGCTACAAGAGGCTGCTGAAGCTATTGGTGCGCGAATTCGACGAGCTGCCGTTGCTCGATATTCCGCGCAAGCCGCGCATCGGCGTCGTCGGTGAAATCCTGGTGAAATTCCAGCCGGACGCCAACAACAACGTCGTCGGCGTGATTGAGAACGAGGGATGCGAAGCTGTCTTGCCGGGCATCACCAGCTTCCTGATATATGGCATGGCGCCGGCGCAGTGGCGGTTGGACAATCTGGGCGTCGGCTCGAAGAAGGGCGTGTTCGGCAACAAGCTGGCCGTCAAGTTCATCGAAGGTTATGCCAAACCGATGGTCAAGGCGCTCAAATCGGCGAACGGGAAGTTCAGCACGCCCGAGTCGATTTACGGAATACTCGAGCGTGCTCAGCACGTCATTTCGCCTGGAACCAATGCCGGCGAAGGTTGGTTCCTGGTGGGCGAGATGATGGAACTGATCGAATCGGGCACGCCAAACATCATCTGCTGCCAGCCTTTCGCCTGCCTGCCGAATCACGTCGTCGGGCGGGGGATGTTTGGCGAGCTGCGCCGTCAGTATCGGGATGCCAACATCGTCAGCATCGATTACGACCCGGGTGCGCCCGAGGTCAACCAGTTGAACCGCATCAAGTTGATGGTCGCGACGGCCCACAAGAACGCGGGCACGCAGGGCACGCTGGCTCGCTGGGACGACGAGGCGGACGACGCCAAAATGACGTCGCTGATTCCGGCCAGCTAGGCCTTCTTGACGGCGTCGATCACCTGTTCCAGTTGGGCGGCGTTCAGGGCACCGGCTTGGGCGAAGATCAGCTTGCCGTCCTTGAAGCCCATCAGCGTGGGGATCGACGAGATGCCGAGTGAGCCGGCCAGGTCCTGGTTGGCGTCCGTGTCGACCTTGCCGAACACGATGTCGTCGTGCTTGTCGCTGGCCCCGTCAAAGATCGGGCCGAACTGACGGCAGGGCGGGCACCAGGCGGCCCAAAAGTCCACCATGAGGACGCCCGGTGCGTCAACCGCCGCCTGGAACGTCGAACTTGTCAAAACTGTCGTGGCCATGTGATGTCCTTCCCAAAAGACCTACTGCTCAAGAAAACGCGCAACCCAGTTTAGCTATTCCCGCCAAACTGGCGGCGAGGAAGGGATTCGAACCCTTGGAGGCTTTCACCTCGGCCGCTTTCAAGGCGGCTGCACTAGTCCACTATGCGACCTCGCCAGGCTTACTTATGTGCGCGGGGTGACCCGCCTACAGCGAAAACCGGGTTCCCAGTCTATCTGATGCGCCGCCCCATCTGCCTGACCGCCAGATCGGCGTCATTGTAGACCGCGCAACAGGTCAGCCTTCACTTCTTCCCAGGGCACCGCAATTGATGGGTCGGCCTCAAACTCGGCCGCCCTCTGACGAACGATGGCTATCTGTTCACTGGTCAACGACTCTGGAGTGGCACCAAGCGTGAAGTCGATGAAGTCACGCAGATCTTCCCGATCGCTGGGACTCATCTCTGCGACCGTTTGCTGGAGCGTTGCGCTAACCATGTGGTCGAGTCTAGCCGATGCTAGACCGTCGCACCATCATGACGGGTGTAGGGACGGATTTCATTCCCATGGATTCCGCGGCAAACCCGCCCCGTCTGGTGCCGTCGCCGGAGCTAGTCCCGGTAGCCGCTGCCGCCGTTCACATGCCAGACCTGGCCGGTGACCCACGACGGGTCGTCGCTGAGCAG